>JBMYWL010000090.1:0-6812 GCA_049607365.1 Alphaproteobacteria bacterium
CAAGCTATCGATCCCCGGATTTAGTTCGAGGTCCATTACAACCAACGCACCAAGAATGGACCCCGCATCCATCACCGAGAGGCAGCGAACTGCTTGTTCGCGTTCTTGGAAGTGCGGGGATCAAGAATGTTGGTTTGTATACCCCTAAAACCGTCGGCCGGTTCCGCCCCAATGCTCGGCATATGCCAAATCTAGCGTGTGGATAAGCTCTGGGTGTGGTGGTGGTGAAACAAGGCGGCGCTTTTCAAATGGTGTTTCATCAAGCAATAGCTTGTCGTCTGAAACCTTGAAACGTGCCGACAACACAGTTTCGCGTTGCCACTTGTCATACACCGTAACTTCACAGGCATCATACAAGTGGCTGAATTTAACAGCTGCAACTTTGCCTGTTTGACATCTTTTAAATGGTAGCATCCAGCCGTTTACCCCAACGTCAAACCTGTCTGCATCGTCTTGATCCAGTTTGAACTCAAACAGGCTAAATTGATGCTTCTCAGATTGGCTTCTGAATGCTGGTCGCATTGAAAGCTGTGTCTTGTCCGTTGAAGAAGAATTAATGTCTAACTTATGCGCAAGTGGGAAGCGCTTGGTCAGATGGGTTGAGAACCAGCTTGGGTCGATGTGAATTTGTGAGGCCGCCAGCCAACCACAAAGCAATTGCAGATCTTCCCAAAGTAAAGTCGGTAACCTGTAAACATCCGTCAACAGCGTGTCAGACCGTGGAGAGAATCTGGGGTTGTCACCTTTTGCCAAGCGCGCAAGTATGCCGCGTTCGAGCAATGTGTTGGGCAGCGTTTGAAACGGTTCGATCAAATCATGTCGAGTTTTGAAGATGTCCGTGTCATTTGTTGTTGGCAAATGTAAAGCTTCATCACGCGCTGATAAATGTGCGCCCTCAAAGCGTTCGGCCCCAACCAGCCTTGTTAGACAAGGGAAGGCCAAAAACAAAAACCGTGCTTTGCTCACGGTTTGTGGGGCTGTGTTACCAGACAAGGTGTGGAAATTGTGTAGACGACCTTCGGCCTCACCTAATTGGGTATCAAGCCGTTCGTTCAAGTCTTCAATTATGTCCTGCCAATTCGTATTTCCCGAATTTGCTGGAGTTTCATTTGCATTGGATTGAATGAAGCTCGAAACGCTGATGTCATAGTTGGTCAACATAGTGTCTATGTTAGTTGCCGAGCTTGCCATGCCTTCTGATTTTAAGGCTGCTGCCGTAGGACCTGTTTCAGGTACAACATCCGGATTACGTAAAACTTCCAGCAAAACGCTGTCGGTTTTACCATCTGAGGATACCAAAGCTGCTGAATTAAAGTCAGCTGCGACCTTTAGCGCAATGAAATCTTTGCTAACATCAAGCTCATCGGTTTTGAATGTGGTCCAGCCTACACCGGGCAGATAGGTTTGGCACAAAGTTACAACACAGCCTTGGTTGCCTATGTCATATCCCGTTGCAAATCGGGTTGCCATGTTCACCGCACGCAAGGTGTCTGACAACAAAAGAGTGTATTCCTTCTGTAAGTCATCTGGAATGTCGTCTTCGTCTTGTTCAATGTCCAGACACGCCAACACCTTGGTGTTAATCAGGTTCATTGCGTCAAGTGTTGGCAAAGGCTGGGTAGGCAAAGACTTCAAAACATCAATCAAATTACCGCTGGCGTCTGGCTGACCACAAAATGGTTTTAGGTCTGTTGATAGGTGTTCATCGTATTTGAACGGAAATTTATCCGCATATGAACTTAAGCCAGAAAAGCCTTTTGACGTGTTGGTGTCATCACGAATCATCAGGTTGTTGGTTAGGGTCCAATGTTCAATTGGTTCATCGAACGTCAGAAGAACTGCCCGTAAGCCATCTTTGTTTTCAACCCATGAAAGGTTTGAAGGCTCCGGCTGTACCTCTATCGTGTGCGAAATAAGCTGGTCGGAATGGGTTGGCAAGGGCGCCAGTGACAAGACCAAAGAATCAACTTCGGTTGGTTGCTCGTAATTAAAGCTTAGCTTATGTCTTAGCTTCTTCGCTTTGCTCATCTGGTCCTGAATTCTGCGGTTTTGTGTTTTTGCCCAAAAGGCTGCTTTAACGCTCGCAGAGAGTCCAACGACCAGCGTCTAAATGCAAATGGTTTTTGTGTGCTGCGTTGGAAACTGGCGATAAAACCAAGCGATACGCCCTACACCCGGCGCCCGCAACCTCGTACCAGAATTTTGAAAGTGCGTTGCCTGACGCGGAACCGTCACTGTACCAGTCCCGCAAAACGGATGTTTTAACGCCGTTTGACAGGCGGATTGACCCAAGGTCCAAGGCGTTGCCAAATCCGTGCTCGCTGATTTTTCCGCTAGGTCGAACGCGACAGGAATAAGCGCTCATGTGGTGCAGGCTTTCAATGCGCGCGCCCATGTAAGTTGAAGCCGCGTTTTGCGCCCTGTTGATAAAGTCAGCGGTTCGAACAACCATGTCGCAATTCAGTTTGGCGGCGGGTTTAATCGCCACACCTTGAATACGTGTCACGGAAACACCGTTGCGCAGCTCACAACCACCGCTGGTCGAAATGTTTGAAATGGGGGAATAGGCCACATCAAAACGGGACAAGGCTTGACGGCAAGCTTGGGAACTTAAGTTTGCGTGTTGGGTTGGTGGTGCACGTCTTTTTTGTTTCTTTTTCGTCTTCTTTTTTGTCTTCTTGGTTTTGGTTTTAACTGGTGTTCCTTTTACCTTGGTTCTTGTTTGGGTTTTGTTTTTCGCCTTTTCCTTAACCACAGTAATGCCGAGCATATGGTTTGACGGTCGAATTTTTATGTTGGCATTCACGTTTCCAACGGGTTTAGCAGGTGTGGTGTTTTCATTTGTTTTCGCAACATCTGAAGACTCGGAAATCCAGGGTTTAGACTCGGGAATTATGCGTGTAACAGGCTGTTTTTTGGGTGTTAAAACCTGTTTTTCAACCGTAATAATGGCATTTCGGGTGGGTTTTTGGGGTGAAAAACCGTCTTTTGAGCCTGAGTTTTTTGATGTTTGGGTCGGTTGAGCGGGCTTTTGATCTGGATATTTAAGGTTCAACAACTCCATATACAGGGCTGAAGGCTTGGGCTTTAACCCCGGCTTATTGGGAACCACAGTGCTCAGTGCTGAAAGGCCGTTGTTCGAAGCATCGTCCTGCGCACGTGTTTCAAACGAAAGCGTGAACAGCAACAGACTAGCAAGCATCAAACAACTTAGGTAAGCTGAAGGCATACATAAGCGAACAAACTTTGAAGTTGCGCGTGGTCCGAAAAAAATCATGCTTCCTGCTCGCATTCAAGCATGGCCAAGACGTGGCGAAAAACGAATAAATTAGGCTCAAATTCATGAATATGATACCCGACTTTGTCATTACCTTCATAACTTTTGCAGCGGCTTTATTGATCTTTATGCTCGGTGCGTTTCTGTTGTGGTTGGTGTTTATCTACTTCGTTGATCGTACCCAAACCCAACACACAATCAGGCGAAATTACCCTGTTATGGGGCGGCTTCGCTATGTTTTTGAGCATTTGGGCGTGTTTATGCGGCAATATTTCTTCGCCATGGATCGGGAGGAGATGCCGTTCAATCGTGAACAAAGGGCTTATGTTTACCGCGCTGCCAAAAATGTTGATACGACGTCGTCATTCGGCTCTACGCGGGATTTGAAACAGTTGGGCTCGCTCATGTTTGCCAATGCCATGTTCCCACCGTTGAAAAATCAAGGCACTGACACGCCGGCAATGGTCATCGGCCCGCACTGCCAGCAGCCCTACACACCGAATTCAATTTTTAATATCTCCGCCATGTCCTACGGCTCTTTGTCGCGCGTTGCGGTGCAGGCCTTGTCTTTAGGTGCAGCTGAAGCCGGATGTTGGATGAACACAGGCGAAGGCGGATTGTCGCCCTATCACTTACAAGGTGGTTGTGACATCGTTTTCCAAATCGGAACGGCAAATTATGGCGTTCGTGATGCCGATGGTCGTTTTTCTCCACAGAAAATGAAAGAAATTGCGGCAAAACCAGAAGTTAAAATGATCGAGTTGAAACTCAGTCAAGGCGCAAAACCGGGCAAGGGCGGTATTTTACCGGCTGACAAAGTCAGTGATGAAATCGCGATGATCCGCGGCATTCCTGCAAACGAGGATTCAATCAGCCCAAGTCGACACGCAGACATCGATAGCGTTGATGATTTGCTAAGCCACATTAAAATGTTGAAAGAAGTCAGTGGGTTACCCGTTGGTTTTAAAATGGTTTTGGGTGATTATTCACATTTGGATGATTTGTTTTCGGCCATCAACAAAATGAAAGTTAAGGATATGCCTGACTTCATTACGCTTGATTCTGCTGATGGTGGAACAGGTGCCGCACCCATGGTGTTGTTTGATTTTGTGGGTATGCCGTTGAAAGAAAGCTTGGTCATTTTGTGTGATAAACGCCGCGAGTATGGTTTGCAACACCGTGTCAAAATCATCGCCAGTGGAAAGTTGATCAATCCGGCTGAAGCCGCTTGGGCCTTGGCCGCGGGTGCTGATTTCATTAATTCGGCGCGTGGCTTCATGATGGCGCTTGGTTGCATTCAAGCGCTTGAATGCGCCAAAAACACCTGCCCAACCGGCATTACAACCCATGACCCAAAACTTCAGCGCGGCCTGGTGCCGGCTGATAAAGCAACGCGTGTTGCCTCGTACGTGAAGAACCTGAACAAAGAGCTGGCGATGATCGCGCATTCGTGTGGTTTGGTTCACCCACGCTTGTTTGAACGCAAACATGTTCGTATCGTCGCAGTTGATGGGCGTACAGAGTCGATGGAAGATTTATACCCAACCAACATCGGACCAGAGAAACAAATATAGAAAAACAGATCTACGACTTGAAAACCGCGCTGTGCGCAATGAGATACAGAATTTTACTGCCTGCCAAAACCGTTCCTTTCAGTGTGCCGCTGATTTTAGATGTGCCGATGCGCTGTATGTAAGGCACGTCAATCTCATCAGTTTCTAAGCCCAGTTTGGCGGCTTTTATTTGCATTTCAACCGTCCAGCCGTAGTCGGGGTCCTTCATGCTGAGCTTTTCCAAAGCAGACCAGCGGATCGCGCGAAATGGCCCAAGGTCCGTATATGTCTTTCGCCAGATCAGCTTGATAAGGAAGCACGAAAGCCAATTGCCGAACTTTTGTGTGAAGGTTAAAGAGCCTTTGATGGCTTTTGCCTTGCGGGAGCCAATGACCATGTCGACCGTTCCGTTAGCAATTGGCGCGACGAGTGCTGGCAAATAGCTGGGGTCGTCAGCAAAGTCACCATCCAAAAACACAAGAATGTCTGGTTGTTTACCTTGCTCCAAATAAGCGATTCCAGCCAAACAAGCCGAACCATAACCTTGCTTTGATGCGCTAACCACTGTCGCACCAAGGGCTGTAGATATGGCTGCGGTTCTGTCACTTGAATTGTTGTCAGCAACGATGACTTGATCAACCAGATCTGGGATTGCGGTGATGACGTTTTCAATTGCCCGCTCTTCATTAAAAGCCGGGATTATAACGCTGATGGTTTGACCATTAAGCACGCAATTGGCTCAAGTAAGTACGCAATTGGCTCAGGCGTTTCTGGCTTAATGATAAGAAGTCACGAAAGAACAGTAAAATGACGGGCGCCCAGATGAACCAAACGACATAAGTGTCATATATGCCAGGCGAGCCCTCTTCCACAAACGCAAACCGAGTGTAGTACAACGGCATAGTCGCGGTCAGAATAAGCAGCCAGTTAACAGGCCGAATAGCAAGCAGTGGCACCAACCAGCAGTAATACCACGGGAATTGTGTCGGGCTTAAAGCAAACATGAACGCAACAATAATCAAGGTGCGAGTTATCAGTTGATCAGTGGTTTCCCAAGGTTTTAGAGCAACCAAAACAGCAACTGACCCGACAGCCAATGCGATTATCAAGCGCGCGAGCCTGTGCGTATTATCTTCGGCGGCAGCAAAATTAATCGGGTTAAACGCCGACACGACAATGTCAGAAAAGGCGAAGACGAGCTTGTAAAAACTCTGGTTCATGGTCCAGAACTGGGAGTAGGCGGCCAAGCCGGTTCCCACATTTTCAGACAGCAGTTCCAGAATGAGCGGTAAAAACAAAACAAGGCAGGTTATGGAGAACGTCAGAACGAGGCCGATGGTTTTGCGAAGGTTCCGGAAAACGTAGGGCCTTAGAAACAAGGGTAAAAGCAAAATTGGCCAGACCTTAACCGCGGTTGCCAGTGCCAGCAGAAACACTGAACAGTGTGGCCAACGTTTTACGGCGGCAATGAAAGCCATCAGTAAAAACGGGAATATTAACAAGTCCACATGAGCTGAGTTGAAGAATTCCCCGATTACCAACGGGTTCAACCAATATATTGCGGCCCACAAAAGTGACCTGTTCACCATTCTCAACAAGGTCAAAATTAACAGGAAATTCACGATATCCGCACAAACCAATACAGCGCGCCACGCGTTCAAGCTAAAGGGTTCCACGACATATGAAATGGCGAAAAACGCTTGTGCAACAAAGGGGTAAACGGTTGATAAAAAGGGGTAATTTATATTCTCGATCACACCGGTTGCGTCTTGTGCGATGACAATCAAACTGGATATTTTGGTCGAGTTCACAATTTGTGGGTCGATCACACTTTCTGGCGCATATCCGAAAGGGGAGTGGAAGTTGGCAACCACAGCACCGTCCCACAAATACCGGAAATAATCGTTCTCGAAGAATGCTTCGCCGCCAAATGTCAGGGCGCGTGCCGCTAAACCAGCAACAAAAATTAATAACAACAAAAA
>JBMYWL010000091.1:0-6736 GCA_049607365.1 Alphaproteobacteria bacterium
TTGTGATTTAAGATCAATTCAAGAGCTTTTAGGTCACGCGAGTTTGTCAACGACACAGCGATATACACACGTAGACAGGCAAAGATTGCTTCGATCGTATCAGGACTTTCACCCACGCGGATAGTCTTCCCGCCCTAAACCGGATTGTTTTGTGCATAAACTGAAATCCCTCTTTAATGTTTGTCTTTTCACGTTTGTTGCTATTTGTGCAATGTCAGTTGCTCAAGTTTCTGCATTGGTATTGCCAATTGAAAAGCCGCTGGAGTTAAGAACGGAAAGCAACCAACGCCTAGAACTGCGTCGTAAAATTGGTCAGCTTATCATATTGGGCTACCAGGGTAGAAGCCCAAGCGATCAAGGTGTGAAAAACCTAGCCAAACAGGTAGCTAAAGGTGAAATTTCGGGCGTTCTACATTTGGGTCATAATATCCCAAGATCTGCCGCTGAAGTTCGAAATCTAATAGATTATCTGGATAACAACAGCTTGATGATTGATCAACCTGCCCTATTACACGCCCTTGACCAAGAAGGTGGTGTTGTTCAACGTTTAAAACCATGGCACGGTGTAACCGCCGTTGATTCAGCTGAAGAAATGTCAGGCGTCACGCTTGAAGAAGCTTTTGACACCTATAAAAACCTCGCGTGTCAGCTTTCTGACTTGGGTTTCAACTGGAACTTGGGACCAGTTGTCGACTTGGGAATGAACGAAAGAAACCCTGTCATCACTCGGTTGGAGCGTGCATTTTCAGCAAATCCCAAGATTGTTTCAGCTTATGCACAAACCTTCGTGGAAGCCCATGAAACTTGCGGTATTGGTTCAAGCTTTAAGCATTTCCCAGGCCACGGCTCCAGCGGAACAGATAGCCATAAAGGCATTGCTGACGTAAGTAAAAGTTGGAACAAGGTGGAACTTCGCCCCTACAAACAATTGCTAAACCTAAAAGGCCCGACCTCAGTCATGACGGGCCATTTATTACACCGTGAGTTTGATTCGAACCTGCCTGCCTCTCTTTCACAAACTTGGGTCAGAGGGTTACTTCGTGCAGAACTGGGGTACAACGGTCTTGTTGTTACTGATGACTTGGACATGAAAGCAGTTTCCGACCAATGGCGTGTCGAAGAGGCCTCCATTTTGGCGCTCGCGGCAGGAAACGATTTGGTCTTACTCGCAAATGGACTGCACAGAATTCCGAATTTGCCCAGAATTATTGCAAACGCCATTTTGGACGAAATGGAAAACCCAGAACCACGCATAAGCCCAACCGTAATCGACCAAGCTTACGCCCGTGTACTTTCATTCAAAGGAAATTTGGGGTTGGTTCGAAAGTAGTTTTAGAAAAACTCTTTCAACACATGGTCAAACGTCCGACGAGCCAATCCAGTGATTTTCTGCAAGCCATAAATCGCCAGAACTTCACGATAAATTTCATCACGTCCCAACAGGTCATCTTGTGTTCGCACGTGCAAAATAACCTCTGCCAATTCACTTGGGCAAACATCATTTATGTTACGCGAACCCAAAGTTCTAACCCGCGAAATTGGTTGATCTGGAAGGCGCAAAAACAAATCGGAAACCGAAAGTTCAACACCTGCTTTTTCACTTGGGTAAGCTTCTTCGGTTAGAAACATGCCCTCTTCCAATGCACGTTGAAGCGCATGGTCAAAACGAGCCTTTGTAGCTGCAGATAGCTTGTTTAAATCAGCGGCGCGGCCAAAAATTTGATACGCGCGATATGCATTTATCGGACCTTCGGTCTCTACAATTGCTTTCAAGCCATCGTGAAATTGCGGGATTTTTGCGACACGCGGATCAGCGAGAGATCTTGGTGTCCAATCAACGTATTTTTCTTGTGCCAGTGCATCATCGTCTGGAGCAGCTGAAGCATTCTCAACATTCAAATCTGTGTTAGAATTCATCAAAATTTCATTTTCATTTGCAGCGTCAAACATAGGTCACTCGAATTTATCTTGAATTAGTTCAATCGCTATTTTTGCTAATCATTTACAAGAGGCCAACACATTTTTAAAAAACGCTATATATTGTGGTCAGTTTTCCACGATTACGCAACATCTAGTATGGGTCATGCAATTCTTGTGTTTCAGACAAAACGACCTGGTGATAAAATCCCATTCGGGTCAAACGCTGATTTAACCAACTGCATTAAGTTTTTCTGTTTTTCGGGCAACTGGCTGCGCAATGTATCGGCTCTGCCTTTTACCAAAGTCGCGTGCCCACCCAATGCATCTTGCAACCAACGTTCTAAATCACTCAAGACAGTTTGGTCATCTGCATCGGCTCCAAGCCAAATCAAGCCACCCGACCAATCCAGAAAACCCGAGCGCCCACCAACTTCCAGCAAACGCTCAAGAATTTTGGGGCCTTCGGTCGGCGCCACCGAAACTTTCCACACCTTATCTGTAACAGTTAAATGATCAGAAACTTCACCAACGCCCTCCCAAAAATCTATCGAGGCCTGATCCGATATCTGACTTTTTTCATTACCACCCAATTCGCTTTCTAGCTCAGCTACGCGGTAGACCACAGATGGAATTAGCCCTTCAATGCGTATCGCAGCAACGTGACGCATTCCACAGGTCGTCGGTAAATAAGCGGCTGAAATGACGTCAAACGGTGTTTGCATCGCCTGTCGCATCACACCACCAGCTTCTGCCAAATTGTTACAGGCTATCAGCAAAGTGGTTTCTGTTTCCATTTTGGGTAAGGTTTTCAACACAACATTTGTCAACACGCCAAGGGTTCCCCACGAGCCAGCCAATACCTTGCACAAATCGTAACCAGTGACGTTCTTCATGACACGACCGCCAGATTTAACTGCTTCGCCTTTGCCATTCACGAATTCAACACCCAAAAGATGGTCTCTCAACGCACCGCGACTAACCCTTGCAGGGCCCGACAAATTTGTTGCCACTAAGCCACCAATAGACGGGTCAGCGTTGTTATTCCCTGTAAGTAACTTGCTAAGCTTGGGTGGTTCAAACGCTAAACGTTGTCCACATTTTTCAAGCTCAGCCTCAACAACTGATAAGGGGGTACCCGCTTGTACGGAAATTGCCAATTCGGACGGTTCATAAAAATTTACGCCTGAAAGAGCCGAGGTTTCCAACATATCTGAAACACTGCATCCATTGGCCATTTCAAGCTTAGTTTTTCGTCCAACCACTTGAATTGGTTGTCTTTTCTCATTTAGTTCTTTTAAAGCTGAAACGAGATCATTTGCTGTTTTGGGTTTGAAATCTACCATCAAGCTGCATCCAGTTTCAAATTGGTTGGCGCGTCTTCAAGCGGAAAAACCTTGTGTGGATTCATTAACCAGTTTGGATCAAAAACAGTTTTCAAACCCTTTTGCTGGGCCAAATCAACAGAATTAAATTGTAGCCTCATCTGTTCGCGTTTTTCGACACCAACACCATGCTCTCCAGTTAAGCAACCACCAACATCGATGCAGAGCTGGAGAATTTCGGTTCCCATGTCCTCAACGCGCTCAATTTCACCTGGCAAGTTCGCATTGTACAAAATTAGAGGGTGCAGGTTTCCGTCACCTGCGTGGAAAATGTTGGCGACCTGAAACCCGTGTTTATCGCCAATCGCTTTGATTTGCTTCAAGACGTAAGGTAATTGGCTCGTTGGAATGGTCCCGTCCATACACAAATAATCAGGGGAAATTTGACCGATCGCGCCAAAAGCAGACTTTCGTCCTTTCCAAATTGCTAGACTTTCAGATTGCGATTGGGCAACCCGCAAAGCAGAAGGTTTGAATGGTTCTGCGATCTCTTTTATTTTCTGAAGCGTGTACTCCATTTCTTCTTCAGAGCCTTCAACCTCAATAATCAACAAGGCTTCAACATCCAGTGGGTAACCGGCTTTAGCGAAATTTTCTGATGCGTGAATTGCTGGCTTGTCCATGAATTCAATCGCCACTGGAATAATGCCCGAACCAATAATGGCGGCAACACAAGCGCCTGCAGTGGCATTATCGTCAAAACCCATCAACAAGGGCATTGCACCTTCGGCTTTTGCAAGAATTCGGACCGTAACTTCCGTCACTACGGTCATAGTGCCTTCAGAACCTATCAAAAGCCCCAGCAGGTCCAAACCCGGCGCATCAAGGTGTTTGCCGCCCAGGTCGATTATTGACCCATCCATCATCACCAATTTCATCCCCAGCACGTTGTTGGTGGTGACACCATACTTCAGGCAATGTGCGCCACCCGAATTCATGGCAACATTTCCGGCAATCGTACAGGCAAGCTGGCTTGATGGGTCCGGCGCATAAAAAAAGCCTTTAGGCGACACCAAATCTGAAATTTTCAAATTTGTTATGCCAGACTGTACCGTCGCCGTTCGGTTTTCATAATCAACGTCCAGCATCTCATTCATTTTAGAAACGCCAACAACAATGGAATCACCCAGCGGCAATGCACCACCAGACAAAGAAGTTCCAGCACCGCGAGCCACCACTTTTATGTTGTGTCTGTTGCAGTAGGACAAGACAGCCGAAACTTCCTCAGTCGTTTCAGGTAAAACAACACCCATGGGAAGCTGACGATAAACAGACAGCCCATCTGTCTCATAAACGCGCATTTCTTCAGCTTTATCGATGACACCGTCGGGAGCAGCGACAAGGCCTTGAAGCGCTTTGATATGAACATCACGATTGTCCAAGGTTTGTTGGTCTAATGCAGGAAATGCGATTGCCATTTTAAACTCCGGTTCATCGGTTACGTCTGTTAGCTGTTGTTATTTGGAATGTTATTCGGCTTTTCCGCAAAAGCCACGAGAATTATGGCAATGATCAGCATTATAAACGCCAAGGAGTCTAAGCCAGTGGGTTGTTCTTGCCAAACAATCCACGCCAACAGAGCGGCAGTCAAAGGCACGATAACCGAATAAACCGCAGAGACTTGGGGACTTAGCAGTGGAATTGCGCGGTTGAAGAATATGACTGAAAGAACACTCGCGGTAAATATGTAGAATGCGGCTACTGGCAAAAACAGCGGCTCCGCCGGCCACAAGGTAGCCCATTCAATCGGCGTTCCACCAACACCTAAAACATCATGAATCAACACATAGGGTATAGTTAACAACAAACCTGAAAGGTGCATCCAAAACCCAAGTTCAAGCGGACCAACACGCTCGCTTAGTTGTTTAACCTTGATGATGAAAAAAGCTTCTGACGAAAAGGCTGCCAACACCAGTAGATTTCCAATTAACAATCCCTGCCCCAGCTTCCCATCTGGTTGCCAGTTCAACACCAAAAGCCCAGCAACTGCCAATATAACTGCTATCCACCCCTTGGCTGAAGGTTTAACCCGCAGCAAGACCAAAGCCCAAAACACGACAAATATTGGCATGGCTGCTGAAATTAGACCCGCATCAAGCACAGTCGTACGTTTTGCGCCTTCCAGCAAAAACAAGGTGTAAAACACCACCCCTACGAGCCCCAAAACAATGAAAGATTTCCAGTCCCGTTTAAGAGAGCTCAGCATTCGTGTCGGCGTCGTTTTGTCCATGTATAAGGCAAGTACAAATAAAACAGGAACCGCTGAAGCAAAGCGCACGAGTGCGAATGGACCTGGTGCCATAAGGTTCGCGATCCACTTGGACATGGCCAAGTTTATGCCAAGGGTTATAAGCGCCAAAGCCATTTCAATATGCGCGCGTGATTGGCTCATGTTTTCGCAGTACTTTGTTTTCTGTAAGAAAGCCAAATAGCAAAAGCAACAAACCCAAGTGCCGCGAAGTGATAAGCCTTTAGTGCCTCACCTAACAACAGGACAGAGAACAATCCACCAAAAATTGGCGCAGTTAAAATGAACAAGGACGCCTTCACTGCTCCTATCATTTGGACACCAGTGTTCCAGCATAAGATAGCGACCAGTGACGGAAACACAGCCAAATAAGCCATACCCAACCATGTTTGACCTGACCAGCTAAATGGCGTCGTGTTAATGCCCGTAAATGCTGCTGCCAACACCAACACTGGCAAGCCGAGCAAGATGCAGCCACTAAGCAAAGCTGTCGCAGAAATGGGGGGGCGTTTCCTTAAGGTGACCGAGTAAAAAGCGTAAAACAACATTGCCAAAGTCACTATTAAATCGCCATGAACAAATTTAAGCCCGAGCAGTCTGTTGATGTCGCCCTGACAAACAATCAAGACCAATCCAATAAAACCTAACGCGATTGAAATGATATGTGATGAGCCAATTTTGTCACGATAGATCAGAGCTCCCATCAGCATGATAAATATGGGTAGCATGATATTCAGTAGCGCAGCATTAATTGCTGTGGTGCTTTGCAAGCCAATGTAAATGAGTGTGTTAAAGGTTGAAACTGACAGAAAAGCCAATACGAACATTATCTTCCAGTGTTCAGCCAAAGCGCTGAACATTTCACGCACACCCTTCCGGAAAAACAACAACACGATTACTGCAGCCAAGGTCCACCGCCACATGGCGAGTTCAACCGGACCCAAAGCCAAAAAAGTGCTTTGTCCGCTCCCACTGGATAACCACTTTGCAACGGGGAAATTGCCACCCCAAGACAAAGTTGCCAACAACAAAAGCAAAACAGGCATGGACACTATCCACTGGCTTATCTTTTTGATCATGGTTGTAACCCGTTAAACGGTTAGTTGCTTAAGCAATAATTGCCGTGCTGAACGCCACCAACGTCGCCCCAACGATTCCGGTTGGTGCTGCAGATTCACATAGGCTC
>JBMYWL010000092.1:0-6732 GCA_049607365.1 Alphaproteobacteria bacterium
TTTTCTTCAGCACCCATGATAGCAACACCACAATCGTCTGAAGAAGCGTGATCAGTCACTGGAGATGAAAACTCAACATCCAACCCTGCGTCACGCGTACCGTTCATAATGTCTTCACGCCAGCTTGTGTGAATTTCGCCTGACAAATATACACGCATAATTTTGCTCCTGAATAATAATCTTTAAACACTCATGTAAGCCCTATACGTGTTTATTACAATTGCGTTATGATCATCATAAATAGGGAAACGGGGTTTATAAATGTCACATTTATTTTCAGAGCTTAAAGTTAAAGACGTGGTTTTCAAAAACCGCATTGGCGTCGCACCCATGTGCCAGTATTCCAGCATAGATGGTGTTGCGACCGATTGGCACATGACCCACTTGGGCAGTCGTGCCGTTGGTGGTGCTGGCCTGATTATCGCTGAGGCAACAGCGGTAACACCCGACGGACGAATTACCCCCGGCTGTGCTGGCCTTTGGAACGACCAACAGGCAGAAGCTTTGAAGCCCATTACCCGCCACCTTGAGAGTTTTGGCTGTGTGCCCGGCATTCAGATTGGCCACGCTGGTCGCAAAGCGGGTGCCGCGCGTCCGTGGGACGGTGGTCACCACCTGAAAGATGAAGATGGCGGATGGCCGCTGAAAGGCCCAAGCGACGTGGCTTTTGACGCCGACAGCACCAGGTTGTGGAAAGCCCCAAGCGCTATGAGCCTTGACGAGATTGCGCACATGCAATCAGCATTCGTTGATGCAGCAAAACGCAGTCTTGAAGCTGGTTACAAACTGTTGGAAATTCATGGCGCCCACGGGTATCTGTTACACTCGTTCTTTTCACCCTTAGTTAACCAGCGTGAAGATGCTTACGGCGGGTCACTTGAAAACCGTGCCCGCATGATGTTGGAAACAGTTGCGAAGGTGCGTGAAGTTTGGCCCGAAAACTTGCCTTTGGCTGTTCGTTTGTCTGTGGTGGATTGGGACGAGGCCGAGGGCCTGACAATTGACGACAACATTCAAATGGCGAAGTGGTTGAAAGACGCTGGTGTTGATCTGGTGGATTGTAGCTCCGGTGGTGCCAACCCGTCTGCCCGTGCCTCCATTGGTAACCACACCCAAAAACAGCCAGACCTTGCTGGGCAACTACGTTCTGGTTCTGGCTTAATGACCATGGCTGTAGGCTGCATTACAGACGCCGATCAAGCCGAAGAAATTGTCGCATCCGGCAAGGCCGACATGGTGTTGATGGCCCGTCAGTTCATTCGTGAACCTTACTGGGCTTTTAATGCAGCAAAGCAACTGGGTGTTGACACCAAAACCGTCATGCCAATCCAAAACGGCTTTTATGTCGGTTAACTGCATTTAGATAAGGTTGGGGACTGATGGTTAAGCTACTCAAAACATGCCTGTGCTTTCTTGCGCTTTGCTTGTTCACAAACGCAAGTACCGCTGAAAGTCTGCGTGTCAGCACCATTGAACGTTCCCCCTTTGCTTATCAAACCGAATCTGGTGACTGGGAAGGTTTCTCGGTCGATCTGGTGCGTGAAATTGCAACCCGTGAAGATTTGCAAATCAACTTTGTGAAAGCAAACACCTTTGCCGACATGCTCGAGCAGGTTAAAACACAACAAGCGGATTTGGCAGCGGCCAACATTTCCGTAACGCGCAAACGCGAACAGGACATGGATTTCTCCCAACCCATTTACGAGTCCGGCCTGCAAATACTTGTGCCGCAAAACTCCAAAGCCGCAAACATGTTCAAGATAATCTGGGAGTCCGGCATTCTGTTGTTCCTGGGTGGCGCCTTTGTTGTGCTGATGATTGTTGCCCATTTGGTGTGGTTTTTCGAACGCGGTGCCAACGCCAAGCATGACTACTTTAACGATGCCTATTTACCTGGCATTTGGGACGCTTTCTGGTGGGCCTTCATAGTGGTGACCATGGGCGGGTTTGAGAACGAACGTCCAGAGCATTACATTGGTCGCGTGCTCGCCGTGTTCTGGGTTCTGACCAGCCTGTTTTTTGTGTCTGTCCTGACCGCTCAAATTACCACTGCCCTAACCGTGGCCCAGCTTTCAAGTTCCATAAGCTCTTATGAAGACCTACGCGGTAAAAAGGTAGGTGCTGCAAAGGGCACAACCATAAGCGCGTTTTTGGACCGCCACCATGTGGCCTACACGCCTTATGATGATTTCGCCGATGTGTTGAAAGACTTGGAAAACGGCAAACTTGAAGCCGCAGTCGGCAGCGCCGCCGTGTCACAACACTATGCATCCAACAAAGGCAAGGGGCTTATTTCTACAGCCGGTGAAGTGTTCGCACGTGACCAGTTGGCATTGGCCTTTCCAGAGAACTCACCTTATTTCGAAAAGATAAATGGCGGGTTGATCGGCTTGAAACAAGATGGCACCTTTGACCGTCTACGCCGCCAATACTTCGGGGAATAAAGCCTTTGAACCAGACCTTACAAACATTCGAGGCTGAAAAGCCATGATGGATTATTTGGCGGATTTCACCAACTTATCACAAACAGAATTGTTGATCTGTTTTGGCGTGGTGTTTTTGGCGGGCCTTGTCAGGGGTTTTGCGGGGTTCGCCTTATCTGCTATTGTTATGGCGGGTGCTGTGCTAATTTTACCGCCAATCGAACTGATTCCTGTGACCTACATGCTTGAAGGTGCAGCGAGTATTCTGATGTTTCGCGGTGGCTTAAAAAGCGCCAACATGCGGGTTGTGAAGGGCTTGGTTATTGGCTCCTTCATTGGTGTGCCGATTGGTTTGTTGGCCACAACGACGTTCCCTATTGAGGTGTCAAAGCTGGTTGCACTTTGTGTCATCATGGCGCTCGCCATCGCTCAGTTGTTTCGGTTTGCGCCCAAATTTCTCGACACACAACCGGGCCTGTATGGGTCGGGCTTGGTCGCTGGCATCGCCACTGGATTAGCCTCGGTCGGGGGCATGGTTGTCGCCTTGTATGTGCTTGCAAGCAAGTCTGACCCCAAAACCATGCGCGCATCGCTGGTTGTGTTTTTGTTTGTCGGCATGTTCACCTCGTTAATATACTTGGTCCTCTATGACGTGTTGACACTGATTTCCCTTAAGCGTGGTCTTGTTTTTACACCGCCTGTGTTGATTGGCGTTGTTTTAGGTTCGGCTTTGTTCCGACCTTCGTTGATCGTTTTTTACAGACGCTTCTGCTTAACGCTTCTGTTGGTTTTGGCAGCCGTGGGTCTCATTAACCTGCTTTAGGGTTCATCAGCTGAACAAAACCCAGCTACGCTTTGCAAATTTATGCGTCGACGTGTATCAAAGCGACAAAGTTGAATTGATACACCCAAGGTAAATTCCATGAAGATGATCGATGTCGTCGCAGTTCCCATGCACAAGGAAGGTCGAAAATTTGTCGGCATTTTCGCAGCCATCACAATAATTTTAGCGCTAATCTGGGCACCATTGTTTTGGCCCGGTTTGGGTTTGACAATTTGGTGTTATTATTTTTTCCGCGACCCTGTTCGGTCCGTGCCACAAAACACAAACCTTATGGTTTCACCAGCTGATGGTGTTGTGTCGCTCATCAGTGAAATGCTGCCACCAGCAGAGCTTGATCTTGGAACAGAGCCACGCATTCGTGTTTCAGTGTTTATGAACGTGTTTAATTGCCACGTTAACCGCGTACCGATCGGCGGAAAAATCGTCAACATCTCTTATCACGAAGGCAAGTTTCTGAACGCCTCTCTTGATAAGGCAAGCGAACACAACGAGCGCAACTCGCTAACAATCGAATACGCACCAAATGAAAAAATTGGCGTGGTTCAAATCGCGGGCTTGGTTGCACGTCGCATTTTGTGTGAAGTTGAAGAAGGTACAGAGCTTGCGACTGGCGAGCGCTTCGGACTTATCCGCTTCGGTAGCCGCTTGGACATCTACCTGCCGCCAAAGGTTCAGCCCATGGTTCACATTGGCACCACCTGTACTGCGGGTGAGACCTTGTTGGCCGACTTGTCAGACCCAAGCACCAAACACACTTGTAAACGCATTTAGGTATTCAGCATGGTCAAACGTAAGCCCCAACCCTTTCGTCGTTTCATTCCAAACCTTGTCACCATCATGGCCATTTGCGCCGGACTGACATCTATTCGGTTTGGCATCGACGGACGTTTCGACCATGCCATGTATCTTATTTTGCTCGCGGTTATTTTTGACGCTGCCGATGGACGTATCGCGCGTATTTTGAATTCAGCCAGCCCCATGGGTGCGGAGTTAGACTCCCTCGCTGATTTCTTCAACTTTGGCATTGCGCCGGGCATTCTGGTGTACCTGTCGATTTTCAAATCAACCGACGGCGCCAACATCGGTTGGGTTGCTGTTTTGTTGCTTTGTGTGTGTTGTGCCCTGCGTTTGGCCCGCTTTAACGTCGCTCTACAAGCACCTTCAACAAAAAAGACACAAACCTTCTTTGTCGGCGTACCGGCACCCGTGCTTGCGTGCTTGGTTTTGTTGCCAATGTACTTGTTGATGATTGGCGTTGAGCTGGTCAAAGACCTACCCTTCATTCTGTTTATTTACTTCTTGATTGTTGGTGGCTTGGCCGCTGGAACCCTGCCCACCTATTCGCTTAAAAATCTGCGAATTAAACCAAGCCTGCAATTGCCGATTATGCTTGGAGTTGTGTTGTTCATTGTCATGTTTGTCGTTTACCCGTGGCACGTTCTGATATTTGCAGACCTTGCGTATCTGGTTTCCATTCCCTTGGCTGTTCGCGCTTATAACCGCATGGAAGACTAGGTGTGACGCGCCTTCCACAGGTCATTGTTACGAACTTTAAACGCCGTGTTACCGGCGTTACCACCACAGCACTCCGCGTTTCAGATGAACAAAAACGCTCCTCCAGTTTTAGCGTTGCAGTGTGTGGACCAAACCAAGACTTGAATTACTGGGAACTGTTGTCCAACGGTTGGCGTAGACCAACATCTGGCAGTGACCGTATTTGGCATGTGCGCCGCGACCCCGAAATGATGCTTGGTCTGTTCGCAAAGCATGTGTTGCGTCAACCCATAAAGCTCATTTTTACCTCTGCCGCAATCCGCAAGCACTCTTGGTTTCCCAGCTGGTTAATCAGCAAGATGGACGCGGTGATCGCCACGACGGAGCTGGCGGCATCGTTTGTTCCCCATGTCAAAGCAGTGGTTGGACACGGGGTAGACACACAAACCTTTAAACCAAATTTATCGCGTGCCGATGAGCCCTTAAGGCTAATCTGTGTGGGCCGCATTCGCCCTGAAAAAGGCACGGACCTGATCGTAGATGCCTTGTGCGAGATTTTGCCACGTTACCCAAAAGTGGTGGTTGAGTTTGCGGGTTTGTGCATGCCGAAAGAGCAAGCGTTTTTTGACCAGTTAAAGAACCGTCTATCATATGCAGGTGTGGCTGACAGAGTGACTTGGCAGGGTGAAGTTCCGCCCAAAGATCTGCCCGCAAAATTGGCAGCAGCACATATATTGTTGGCTGCACCAACTTACGAAGGTTTTGGCCTGACGCCCTTTGAAGCCATGGCTTGCGGTCTAGCCGTTGTGTGTACCGACACAGGTGCCTTCGCCCATGCGGTTGGCGTTCCAAATGCTGAGACCTACCCCGTGGAGCATATGGCGGGTGTGGAGTGGAAAAACGGAGAAGTTCGGCAGGGTTCGAGCGGCTTGTTTGTCAATACAGGTGACCTTAAAGCTTTTGCAGATGCTGTAGCCAAGCTGTTGGATGATCCTACGCTCAGACAGTTCATGGCCACGAATGCGGTTTCACGCGTACACGAAGAGTTTACAATAAGACACGAAGCAGCCAGCATAGAAAAAGTGTATCAGGAAATGCTAACCATCAACGCATAAGGCCAGAAACAGAAGAAAAGCAATTGCTGGAAGCACCCTTTAAGGGTTGGAACTATTCGCCAGATGTTCCCGTACAAATGTCTCCGTTTTTTCGCTCGCCACTACGCCCGTACCCTGATTAAAAAGGGGCGGCACTTCACACTTGGCCGGCAAATAAGCGACAACATGTTCTGGGCTTTGGTAAGCGGTGTTACAGTGTTGTCCGCTTATGAAGGCTTGGTGATTAAGGACGAAAACCGTTTGAAGCTTGGTACCTTTCACCACCAAATGCACCACAGATATTTTGAGTGTAACTACGGCTCGCTTGAAATTCCATGGGACAAGCTGTTCGGATCTTTCCACGATGGCACAAACGCATCAAATGAACGCATGCGCCAACGTAGAATGGGCAAGCAGTAGCTGATTTTCAGATTTCTGAATGAACCGGTATTATTTACGCGCTGTAATAAAATGGCCCAATGCTACGTTATAGATACGTTGAGCACGCTTACCTGAGTAGTTTTGTCCCTTGCCTCTGAAACATACGAAAGCATATAGACAGTCTTTCAGATGGGCTAAGTGTATACTTAACTTTTTGAAAATTCGCCCGTATCCAGTCATGGTTCCAGCGGTACAATATCGCCCCCAAACCAATGGAGTTATCTCTGCCGATTCAAAGCCTGCATCTTCAAGGGTTTTTCGCCACCAGCTTGGTGTGGCCCGCGTAAAGTCATCGGGGTGCCCATGTATGCGAAACATCCATGGGACTGTAATGTGAACACAGCCGCCTTTTTTCAAGACGCGATGAAGTTCTTCAATTAGGAATTTGGGGTCGTATACGTGTTCAAGTGTATTCATGGTTATGCAGTTGTCTACA
>JBMYWL010000093.1:0-6586 GCA_049607365.1 Alphaproteobacteria bacterium
AAAAAGTGCTCCAACACATCAATTACAAACTCCATTGGCGTGTAATCGTCATTCAGCATTAAGACCTTGTACATGGACGGCTTTTTGACTTTAGCCTTCGGCTCCAAAACAATAGAGTTACCATCTGGTCCCAGATCTTCATCACGTTTTTGGGCAAAAATGCCTGAATGCTGACCATTCCTGCTGTTTAGTTCGATCGTCATATGCTTGATACTAATACCTAAATTTTTCTGAGTGAAACAGCGGTGTCATGAAACACGCCACCCCTGTTTGGAAGACCGGGGTCAGCGCTAACCAAAAGGTTGATGCCTATTCCATCTATGAAGTTGGTGTTTGGCCACAAAGACTCAACCACCAAAGTTTTGGGGTTCTGTTTTTCCACCCTTTTTGCATGCAACTTAATGGCGCCTAACCCGTTGGCAAGCTCAACGACATCATCGTCAGCAATACCCATGTCATTGGCAACATCAGCTTCTATCATTACAGTTGGACGCCCTTCCAACTGTTTGCTTTTGCTGGTCTCGGTGAAAGAGGAATTCAGAAAACCACGTGCAGGTGCGGTTACCAAACGGAAAGGCTTTTCAGTGGTTTCCTTGTCGTATAACTCACAATGACCCGGGAACTTAGGTAGACCTTTGTGTTCAGCTCCAACCTCTTCCCAGTCGGCATAAAATCTAAACTTACCAGTTTTGTTCGGAAACCCGTCCAAGAAATGGTCGGTTTCCCATGAAACTACGGGGTCCGCGCCCTTAGCGGCATTTACCGTCTCTGCATCGGGGTATCCTGAAGTTTCCAAGACTGAATCAATAATTTCTAATTCGGTCATTTTAAACGCCGGGTGTGTGAAGCCTAAACGCTTTGCTAACTCACAAAGCACCCAGTGATTACTCTTTGCTTCAGCAAATGGTTCGATGACCGGTTTTGTTACCTGAAGCGTTGTGTGACCACTAGCAATGAAAATATCCGAATACTCAAACGACATGCTTGCTGGCAAAACTATATCTGCCATTGCCGCCGTATCAGTCATAAATTGCTCGTGAACGCAGACAAACAAATCATCCCTGTTGAACCCAGCTTGAACTTTCGCCAACTCGGGTGCGACCACCATTGGGTTCATGTTCTGAATGAAAATTGCCTCAACGTTCGGGCCATCACCCAAATCACTTTTGTCTCCAACAAGTACAGGGCCAATTCGTGACATATCAAGGGTTCTAATTTCAGGGTCACAAAGCTCTGGCGCTTGTATCAACGCGTCGTTCATCGCGTACCGCGCAGTGTTACCGTGTAAGGCACCACCGCCTTCGTATTGCCAGGCGCCAATTAACGTCGGCAGGCAAGTCACAGCATGAACAGCAACAGCACCTACCCTGCTTCTTGAAAAGCCATAGCCAACCCTGAAATATGATTTTGGGTTATCACCCAACAGTGCTGCGAATTCTTCAATTTTCGGCTCAGGCACTCCGCAGATATTCGCGGCCCAATCCGGCGTACAAGTTTCATAATGTGTTTCGACATCGCCATCAAAGTCTGAGTATTTAGCTAAATACTTCCGGTCGATCTTACCATCTCGTAACAGGCAATGCGCTACAGCAGCGGCCAAAGCCCCGTCCGTACTCGGGTTGACACACAAAAATAAATCAGCTTGTTTTGCCGTACCCGTTTCATAGACGTCGACAACAACAAACTTAGTGCCATTGGCCTTCTTCGCTTTACTGACATGGGTCATGAAATTGACTTGAGTGTTAACAGGGTTACCGCCCCACATGACAATCACATCAGATTTAGCAACCTCTAAAGGTGGTACGCCGCGTCTATCGCCTATACCGGCGTGCCAACCAGACTGCTGCAATGTTGTGCAAATGGTATTGATTTGCCCTGAAAACTTACCCTCATGACGAAAGCGGTTTATGCCATCACGCTGCAAAAGACCCATAGTTCCAGCGTAGTAATATGGCCAAACAGCTTCTGTACTGCTTCTTTTGACTGTTTCTTTAATTTTGTCAGCAACAGTTTCTAAAGCTTCATCCCACGAGATAGGCTCAAATGACGACAGCCCCACACCCTTCGGTCCGACACGTTTTAGCGGTTGAGACAAGCGATCAGGGTTGTGAATTCGCTCTGCGTAGCGCGCAACTTTCGCACAGACAACTCCGGCTGTGTATGCATTGTCTTTAGAACCACGAACGCGGCCAATTTTGGTTGGGCTAATGCGCTCAACTTCTAAAGCACAAACAGATGGGCAATCGTGCGGACAGACCGAATAAACCTGTTCTGGTTCGGTTGAGTTCGTGCTTGGGCTTAACTCGTCGCGCATTTAGACACCTTAATTCGAAACAGGAAAGGAAACCCGCACACTGGTTCCATGCCCCACTTCGCTTTCTATCTGAAACTGACCTTTATGCAGGCTAACAAATGATTTGACCAATGCCAAGCCCAAGCCTGTTCCTTTGGTTTCTTGGTCAGCGATTTCATTTTCAAACCTAACAAAAGGTTGTCCAATTTTTGAAAGCTGATCCTTTGTTAGCCCTAATCCCTGATCAATGACTTTTATATGCGCCAATTCATCAGCTTCGTAACACTGAAGCTCAATGGCTTTGTTCTTGTGGGAGAACTTAATCGCATTTGAAAGCAAGTTAGACACTATTTGCTGAAGTTTAACACTATCTGCAACTGCAACGACGTCAGGTTTTATGTCGGTGTTTATCTGAACAGTCCTTCTTGCCGCCAATTCAGTCATCTGGTTAGCAACCCGCTTTGTGACCCTACTTAGGTTTACAGGTGCCAAACTGAGCTCGACATTACCTGAACTCGCTTTTGTCAAATCCAAAAGATCATTCACCAATTCAAGCATATAGCTGGAATATTCTTTTGCATCGTTCAATTGACTTTTAGAATCTTCATCCTGAAAAAAGTTATTCGATGAACTCAACAGCTCAACATTGCCGATGACAATGGACAAAGGTGTTCGCAGCTCATGGGAAACAGTAGACAGAAACCACGATTTTGCTTCATTGGATTTTTCTGATTCCAGTTTGGCCTTTTCGAGTATTTCATTGGCTAAGGATAGCTCGTTTTTGGCCTGCATTCGGGACTGTGCCTGACTTCTAAGCACCTTATTGCTTTGTAGGCTAAGCATCAACAAGCCTTCATTACTATCTGAAACCCGCGAGATAGTTAAGCTAAAAGCTTGCTCATCAATCAGAATATTGGTCAGACAGAAGTCTTCTTCAACACCGTCCGATATATCTTGGAACAAATCCTCCAAACCAAAAAGAAAATCACAGCTGTTGAACAAGTTAGCATCGACTGGTGCCTGACCTAGTAACATTTTGTTTTCGCCCAACGCCTGTGCCACAAGACCATCAACGGAGACAATCAAAACCTGAACATCTTGCTTATCTAGCAAAGCACTAAGTAGTTCTGTGTCGCTCAATAAGTCCGCCACTAAACTAAGTTCTCACAAAGCACTGAGAAAAGCTCATCAACGTTAGACCCTGTTGCTGCTGATGTGACACGGACTGCTGTTTTTGCAGGACCTTGTATTTTTGATAAAAAACTAGATCGAACCTTTTCAACTTGATCTTCTGGAGCTTCAACTAAGTCAGACTTGTTCAAAGCAACCACAAGTGAGCTTAGGTTCGCGTGCGTATTCAAGTAGTCTTGGTACACGCTCAACTTAGAAATGGTTTCTGGTCTTGATAGGTCAGCAACCACAACAGCGCCTGTCGCTCCACGTAGATAGGGTTGGATCGTATCAAGTGATTCCTCACCACCTTCCAAGTCCCAAACGATCAAGCTGTATTCTTCGTCCCGTACCTGCATGACATGTCGATGTATCGAAACACCGATAGTCGATTTATACTCAGCATCAAACTCGTTTTGTACAAGCCGACGGGTAAGCGATGATTTGCCAACAGCAAACTCACCCAGAATACAAATCTTGGCTTTCACTCTGTGACCTCTGCGATGGGCGCCGGCGAACCGTCCACTTTTGACATCACCGCCAAATGAAATTCAATCTCTTCATCGTCAAAGTGTTTGCTTGCTAATTGTCGAACAATAACTTGTTCGTCGGTTGATAGAACTATTCCTCGCACGTGCACCTTACCACCCCACTCATCAACAGATAAAGCGTAGGACGATAGGCTTTCATTTGTACGAAGATCCTCGCCCAATGATGAGATTTTTTTATCGTGCCACAAACTAAAGCCCCACCAAATCAACAGACCAAAAAAAGCGGCAGCAAAGAGTGTGAACATCACTTTACGGCTTTTAGGCGACATAGGTGCTGGGCCATAAGACTTGTTCAATTGGCTTATACCAATTTCAAGATCGGTCTTTAAGTCAGAGAGCGTGGCCATGTCTGGGGCATTGTCACTTGCTTTTAACGTGTCACCCCAGTTTTCAATGAAGCCAAAGAATGCCTTTTCGAAGTCACGCCCAATCGCTTTCGGTGGTATTCCTTTAATACGCGCAACAAAGGTATATGCAGGAGAATTGGTCAACAAACACTCGTCTTCGTTTGTTGAAATTTGTTTCAAGCCACTTTTACCGCCAAAGTCGTCGGACAGGGTGTCTTCGGCAAATATCTCTAAAGCAGATAGTAACCCAGCAAACCTTTGGTTTTCACCTTCGTTGTCATCTGTTTCATCATTACTTGCACCTGCAATCAACAAACCCGTGGTTCGATCAATCAACAACAAGGTATCAACATTAAACTCTGGATGATCTTCTAACCACAAAGCTGCTTTTGACTTACGTCGATATATGGAACGGCAAGTCAGTTTAATATCGTCAATCAAAGAAAATTTCTCTTTGATCGTTGTGTTTATCGAATCTTGCAGGTTCGCCATGGCATTCTTAATGCCTTTCGCCACCAAAGCATGCGCGACAGGGTGCACAGCTTGCATAATTTCTGGTTGGGCGTTGCGAATTTCTCTTTTAACAGGGTTAGAAATCAAACGAGCTAGTGTCGAAATTATTCGCGCGCGCTCGTCCTGATCCAGCACCTGAAATGAGTCGTTTAGTACATTTGAAACAAGAGACGAAAATTCCGGTGGAGAACCAATCTTATAAGCCAGATCGCTCAAGCGTTTTTCAATTCTTGAAACTTGCAGCCTGTCTTCTCCAAGAAGAATTTGTTTCAATTCTTCTTCTAAAGAAATGTTTCCGCTCATATATGAAATCCAAATTTTTGAAGCGTAGCCGACTTTAGTAAGCCGTCAACGTTTCTATCAAATTCAATCTATTTCTTCAACCTTTGGCTTAACCTCTTGAAGAACCCTGTGTTTTCGGAAACTTGTAATTTAAGCTGAGCAACTTCATCTGTAAGAGAGTCACGATCAGCTTCCAACGCTGAAATCTTCCCTTCTAATTCGTCGCAGCGAAGCAACAGGTCACTCACATTTTCAACAAGCTCTGGCATTCTACCGTCAGGGTCATCGATACCAACAATTTCGCGAATTCGGGACAAGTTATCTTCTAGGTTTGCAGACATCAAAATCTCTCCCCAACTATATACCTAAGCACTGCGTTGATACTTCCTAGCGATATGTTTGTATTTGCTTGGCCAGTTTCTTACCGGACCCGTATCAATATGAACGAAGTTGGATGAAGGATAGTATCCTACACCTCCTCCATTTAGTGAAAGGGCACGCTTATGAACTGAAGAAAGTCTGACGCTAGGGATTGCGATGTCCACAGCTTTACCACGCGTATGGTAAGAACTCGATGCAACGCCGTTTGACCGACGCCTAAGCATATTGTTCGTTTTCTTCGATCTGTAACCGGAAATAACGTTAACAGTTGAGCCAGTTACACCTAAGTCAGCTGTAAGCTTGTACATCAAATCATACAATTTAGGATCAATGTTACGAGTTCCGCCAGTTCGTCGATCTCTCATCAACCAATTCAAACGCTTAAGTTCTGATTTTACGTACTTACCATTTTTCATATAAGTCGCTTTTATACGGTCCCCGGTGTTAACAGAGAACAAACTTAAGGTTTTGGTTCCGGATCCTCTTAGCTCACTAACAGCACGCTTTGTTTTTTCAATACTGTGCTCTGGTGCAGCGAGCGATGCTAAGCTTTTTGGTTGTTTACCTTTGGATTTTGGTATCAACGGAGCAAAATTTGCGGTGTCCGGCTTAACGTCAGGCTTAACTGGCAGTACGAGCCGCGCTATCTCAGTCAGCTCTTTTTCCGCAAGGGTAAATACGTCTGTGACCTGATCGCTTGCGTTTTGCCCAACGACATTAGCCAAGTTTTCGTTCGCAGTGTTAACATCATCAACAGAGGTGAAATGGCCGTCCGTTACGCCTGCTAAGTTAGGTAGTTGGACGGAGGTTTCTGCGTCACCAAACTCAGCCAGTTCCGCTGGTGTCACACCATAGGCTCCCGCTGAGTTTATAGAGCTGCCAGACAAAGGCTTAAGTGTGGGTGTTCTTATGTTGGAAACATTGCCACTGGCCGGAACATTTTCGTCAATGTCGAAATGGGCCAACAGCTCCATACTTGAGCGGTTGAACAAGTCGGTTGGTCTGAAAGTAAGGTAGGACGTCGCGCCCACCAAAAATGTGGAAAATCC
>JBMYWL010000094.1:0-6572 GCA_049607365.1 Alphaproteobacteria bacterium
CGGTGGAAGTCGTGCTTTTGCCGCCGCCGCAACAGGAACTAACGGGTTTTGATGCTTCTCTTAAAGGGTCTGCAAATGCGGGGCGTTTTTGTACAGCCATGACGATGAAACCCGAAACCAGTCCTGCGAAAATGGCACCAAGCGTTCTGGCCATTGTAAACTCTATGCCTAGTAACCCTGTGGAAATGACAAACATTTCAGGGTCCATTAAGGGGCTTGCGATCATGAATGCCATGACGGGTGCCAAAGGAACACCAGCAGCCAACAGGCCAGCTATAATCGGAATGACACCGCAAGAGCAAAACGGTGAAAGTGCGCCGAACAAGGATGCTGCAACCACACCGCTTGCTTGGCTTCGGGCGAAAACTTTCGCAATCAATTGGTCAGCATTGGAAACTTTAATTGCAGCGGCCAAAAAGACAGACACCAACAAATATGGAAGCAGTTCAATAAGGGAGGCACTTACCGATTTTAGGCTTGGCAAAACCCGCTCAGGTGCCAAGACATATAATACCAGATAGATCAGCGCGATTGTCCACAGGACACGGTCTTTCATAAAGGTCTGTTTTTGAGCCAACTCTTTAAGTCTGATTGGCAAGGTTTGACGAAAGTTTGCGATTAGTTCTGACATGATGTGCTCTCGTTCTTTTGGCTGATTGTTGTGTTTTGAAGACTGCAGCATTCGCTTCTAAGGAAGGCAATTAAAGCGTCCATTTCGTCAAATTCGGCGTGACAAATTAATGTCGTACCTTGTCTGTCTTGGCGAATTAAACCCGCCCAGACAAGTTGGGCAATGTGGTGGGACAAGGTTGATGCCGAGAATTTATAGTCGTGATTGGCCAGGTGCGAACGTATGTCGCCAACACTGGCGCCCGTGTGTCCGGCTTTGACCAAAAACCGATACAAATGTAGGCGCAATGGCTTGCCCAGCACCGATAGTTTACGTGCGGCTTCGGTTTGAAGTTCTAATTCAGATTTTCGTTCTGTTTGGCCTACGGACATATGAAGCAATCACCCAGATAAGCAGTAATTCGAATAATTTCGAAATATGTACATATAAGTTTTCAAAAGGTCAAGCCGTGGCATTTTGCTAATGCAGAATTAGTGGGTTCATTTGGCTTAAGAAGGCATGCGCATTGCAAAGTGGGTTTGTGAAAAAAGTTAGAATCCAGCTTCAAAGGCAACAAATTTGTTGAGACTCCGGTACCGCGCGCACTCCCTTAAGGGTTGCATGCTGTATTTTATTTCAAAACTGACTGTCCTTAAAGAAAATGCCACAAGCTGTTTGCAGTTTGCGACCCATGAAGCTTGCCCAACCCACAAAAGTGCAAAAGTTGTCAGGCCGCGATGGTGTGCAACAACTTCGCAAGTTGAGATTCTCGAAAATTCAAATTCGTTAAATTGCAAAAACCTTGTGCCATTGAGCGCGATTTCCAAATTCTCGGTCATCATCTTATTGTTGTTGGGACAAGGGTTTTTGGCGACACCGCAGCATGTTAGCGCACAAGAGTCCTCTAACGTTGATCCATTAAATTCAAGCTTAATTGACACCTATGAAGAGATACCGACAGGGGCGGAGCTTATTGCAGAGTTTGGCTTGGATGATGAGGATCCGCTACCGGATTTAATCGAAGAAAACCCTTACACCAAAGAGCCGCTTGAAAGCCTGACCAATACAACAAACCCCAAAGTAACTGAGCCTTTGCGTGATGCACGCTTAGCCCGGGTAACAAGGGCGAACGATCTTCCGGTTAAAATTTACCTAGATGATGTTTTGATAAGCGAAACCGTGGGTTCAAGCGGGTTAAGCGACCCCAACGTTTATGAACCTGAAATAACAACTTCAGTTATGGATATTCACCTGAACGTAAACAGTGAAAGTGTGCAACGTCGGGTGTCTGTAGAGCTGGAACGCCAGCCGATCCTTGTTTCCGAAACCGGAAATGGAGAAGTTTATAGCCAAATTGAAAATCTGAATTTCAAGGCCAACTGGAATTATGGTGCTTTTATCTCACGTGGTGAAATTCGCCTTTATCGAAAGGGAAGCAATCCAAATGGTAAACCCCTTAAAGTTTTGGCTTTGAACAGGCAAGGTTCTGTCAGTTGGAACCTTAGGACCGAACAGACAAACAGAATTCAATACGCCTTAAGGGTATACGGAAAAAATGGTGGTTTTGACCAATCGTCCTTAACAGATTTAAATTCCAGCGGGTTGGAATCAAGTGATGGATTGGCCATAAATGCCGACCAGAACGGTGACTTATCCCTTTCTGCTTATGACGCACCGTTGAACAACACGGGTTTTCACCAGACAGGCATTGAACTTTATGGCGCACAGATAAAGTTTCAGGTTAATCGCGTTCCAGCGAACCACCGTGTGTTGGTTATGGGGCAAGAAATTGCGGTGCTGGGTTCAACATCAACAGCAGATTTAATCTTCCCACCTGGAAATCACAAAGTGCAAATTTCTGTCGTTGATGGAAACGGTCGTGGCATGACGTTTGAACGCTCAGCTTTTGTGCCAAAAAATGATGTGTTTTATGCGGCTTTGGGTGACATTACAATCGGGGCAAACACAGGAAAATCTTACCTAGATTACTATCAGAAACCGGGTGAAGCTGAAGACATAGATTTGTTTGAAAGTGTGGGTGTTCATGGTCAGGGCTCTTTGTTCCTAAAAGGTAGAGTTTTGGGAAAATACCTAATAACCGCTGCGCTAGACACAGGTGAAGGCAAGCTTGACACCTTGTTTGATAACATTGTTACCCGCGACCCGAACTCTGTATTGAGCAAGATTAACCCTGATGAAACTTATTCAGTTTACGGCGACTACTCGACCATAAACAACGAAGCGCCAACGCAAGAAAAACTGTTCGTGAAAATTGAACGCAACGGAAGCCATTTGCTGTGGGGGGCATTCAAAACGGCTTATCGTGGGAACACATTCGCCACCATAGAACGCTCGCTTTATGGTGCAGAAGTTAAATTCAGCAAGACCTTCCAGTCTGAAAACATGTCCACACATTTAGAAGCATCCGGTTTTGCCATTCCACCTGGTCAAATTCAACAGCGTGATCAACTTCGTGGAAACAATGGTTTTGTGTATTCGTTGAGTAATTCAAATATTTTACCAAACTCTGAGATTATCAGGGTAGAGGTCCGCCACCCCATAACAGGCTTGGTGGTTGAGGAAACAGACTTCAACTACGGCATTGACTACGACATTGACTATTTACAGGGACAGGTTGTTCTGGCCTCGTCTCTTCCATCTTCAAGAGGGTTGGGTGGTTTGATAACGGGTTCTTATCCCGTTTACCTAGTTGTTTTATATGAATTTTCCCCGGAAGAGGCAGCAGCAAACCAATTCGTGTTCGGCGGCAGAACCGAGCTGACAGTTGGTGATTACCTATCTGTTGGGGCGACAGGATTGATTGACGGTTCGGGTCCAGTTAACCAAACGATGATCGGTGCGGATGCTCAAATAAACATTGGTAAAAATTCGTTTCTGAAAGCGCAAATCGCCAACACCAAAACACTGGCAAACGACAGCATGACAAGCCAAGCCGAAATATTGACCAGAGGCAGCTCGAATGGGCAAACATCAACAAATACTGAACTGAACAGTGCCATTGGTTGGAAAGTTGAAGCAGGTCTAAACTTGGAAGATCTTGGCATAGACAGCCCGGGGTCGATCGTGACAGTTTCAGCGGAGCATCGGGACAAGAACTTTGCAGCTCCGGGGCAGGGTACTTTAGAAGAAAGAAACGCTTACTTGGCTCAGGCGTTTGTACCCTTACTCGACGGAAAGCTCAGGTTCGATGGTGAGTTATCCTCAACTGAAGACATTACAAACGATATTGTGTATCGCTCTGCACGGTTAGATGTTGGTTACGACGTGACAGACAAGATTACGCTCAGCACGGGTGTTGAACATGTCTCTGAATCAGATGTCGGCAAAAGAACTGATGTTGGTGCGGGTGTCGCGTATCGTGTCACGGATAAATTGCAGGTTGGTGGCTTTGCCTCAACAACGGTTAAGGCAAGCCCTTCAACTTTGAAAAGAAACCGCTTTGGTGTGGAAATGGTTTATCGACCAACCGAAAGCATCGACATTCAAGGTGCGGTTGCAACCGGAACTTTCGGGTTGGACGCAAAAATTGAAGCAGGTTTTTCAATCGACCCAAGCCAAAGAACATATGTGTCTTATGAAATCGGGAAAGACCCGGGGGAGATGTTTACCTTGAACCCGACAGACAGCTCACAAAAAGGCTTGTTGAAAATTGGGTCTCAATACGATCGGGGTCAGACACTAAAGTTTTATACAGAGGGCGCGTTAAAGCATCAATCAAGTGACATTCTGTCTTACAGTCATACCGGTGGCATGTCCTATATTCCAAATGATGCTTGGCAGTTCGGTTTGGACGGCAGAATTATTGTGGGGGAAAACCTAGAAGGGGAAACCGCCGTTGAAAGCATGAACGGAACAGTTTCTGCGAATTATGTCGGTGATAAACTGAGTGCTGGTTCATCAGCAACCTTCACGCGCAGCTGGGACTTCGCGACGCAGGATAATAACGACAAGTTTGAAACCTCGTCATTTGCGCGCATTGATTATGATCCAAACTGGAAATTGTATGCGAGCTTGAACACAGTTTTCATCAACAACCAAAATTCCTCTGACAACGCCAATTATATAAACGCTGATATAAGTGCTGCTTACCGGCCTGTTGATAACAACCGCTTTTCTTCGGTTTTCAGCTACAAAGCTCTGTATGATCTGCCGTCAAATGGGTCAGACTCTAATGTGTCCAATGTTGCTTACAAGCAAAGAAGTCACATTCTCTCGGCAGATGCATCATATGCCTTTACCCCATATTTTACGTTGAGCGGTAAATACGGCTTGAAGTGGGGTCAGGTAACGTCAAACAGGAACGCTGACGATTGGAAATCCTCAACTGTTCATTTGGTCTCATCTCGTGCAGATTTTAACTTTGCCAAGAAGTGGGACGCGGTTTTTGAAGGCCGTTTGATGCACATCTCTGAAGGAAACTCTACACGATACGGCGCATTGGCAGCCATCTACCGCCATTTCGGTAAAAATCTAAAGATTGGTGTTGGGCACTCCTTTTCATCGGTAAGTGATGATCTAACCAATGTTGATGCTGTGTCAGACGGCTTTTTCATCAACGTCGTGACAAAGTTTTAGGATGGATTGGCCAATGAACATCAGGACAAACAAATCCCGCGCAAGCCATTCAGTTCGCCACAACCGGTGTGCCAAACTTTCGTGTGTGTGGGCGGTTGTGTTGTTCGTGTTTTCAATCTTTGTGTCATCTGTTGAAGCGCAATCTTATATCTCTGGACAGGTTTTTGACGATCAAAACGCGAATGGTACTCAGGATACATCAGACGGTGTTTTATCTGGCATAACGCTGGAAATTTATGCTGACGACGGTGAAGGTAATATTGGCGGTCAGGCCTTTGACGCTCAATCAACGTTCTTTGACGGCGCTTACAGATTCAACGACTTGGCAAATGGGCGCTACTGCGTTCGGGTGAATTCAGAAGACAGCATTGCGACAAACCCACCAGAGACACTCGGCCAAATGTGTGGCTTGGAAATAGATGTGTTTGCAGGTGTAACGAAGGTTCAAAACGTGGACTTTGGTCTTTTCGAAGGTTTCTCTTTACGTGGATCGGTGTTCGCAGATGAAGACTATGACACGATACAAAGCCAATCGGAAGAAACCTTAAGCGGTGTGCAAGTCGAATTGCTCCAAGGTGATGGGGCGGGCAACTCGGTTGGATTTGCGCTTCAAACTGACATCAGTGGTTCGCAAGGCTCATATCAATTCGATAAGCTTGATGAAGGCACATATTGCCTGCGTGTTGTTGGCGCAGATAAAATCAAGACATCCCCCGTTGCCGTAGATTTTGGCACAGATACACCGGGTGAAAGGTGTGATTTGAACTTTGAGCTTAAGGTTGGCGGGCGAACTCAAACCATTTTAAACAATCAGAATTTTGGCTTGTTTTCGGGCTTTGACCTTGGTGGCGTGGTGTTCGAAGACCTGAACAATTCGGGTTCCGTTGACCCATCTGAGCAAGGTGTATCAAGTCAGCTTGTTGAACTTTATCAACATGACGGGTTGGGTGGTGTCAGCGGTCAGCCCTTATCTTCCGCAATTACGGGTTCAGGTGGTGCCTATAGCTTCATGGACTTGAAAGCCGGTTCCTATTGCTTGTCATATAACTCAGTTTCGGGTTTTCAAAGCACCGCCAGTCAAATCTGCGGCATCGAGTTTGGAACCAACGAAGGCTTGCCCGACAAAACCAGTCTCTATGATCAAAATTTTGGTGTGTTCGAGGGCTTTGCTGTCTCTGGATTGGTGTATGAGGATTTGAACAATTCGGCATCCCGAGATGAGGGTGAAGCCGGCATCGCGACACGACAAATTGCTTTGTATAAAACCGATCCGGTTGCTGGAATACCTGGAACGTTGGTTGGCACCTACGTAACGGACCCGACAGGTTCATATCGTTTTAACAAGTTGGCAAAAGGTTCTTATTGT
>JBMYWL010000095.1:0-6512 GCA_049607365.1 Alphaproteobacteria bacterium
TATTGGGTAAACCAAGCTACCCCGATGAGAACGATGGAAGCAACTAGGAGAACAAGAAAAGGAAGCTTAAATGAAGTCTGGGTCATAATTTTTCTGATATCTAATTTTCACCGATCCCCACACTTGTTGTGGGATCCATTCGAGCCATTGTACCCTAAATGGACCCCGTAATAAATACGGGGAACAAAACTAGGAGACATGACCATCTAATATGATCTTCGTTTGACGGTGCCAAGTCAAGTGTTGGAAACGTAGAATACTACCTTCGCTGGACTTGATCCAGCGTCCAGATTAGAAACCACACCATTGTTATTATCTTCGAACGACCACGCCAAGACAAAGCAAAAACAAGGCCAAGGCAAGGTCAAGACATCAAACTCTAAATCAGTGACTTAACTGTGTCCCTAAGTGCAAATTTTTGCACTTTTCCGGTCGATGTTTTGGGGATTTCCGCAAAAACATAAGTTTTCGGCACTTTAAACCCCGCCAACCGTACTTTGCACCAATCTTTCAACTCTGCTTCAGTCGCTGACTTGTTGTCCGAAAGCTCGATGAAAGCACAAGGCACCTCTCCCCATTTTTGATCTGGCATGGCAACCACCGAAACAAGCGAAACCGCCGGATGTTTAAACAGAACATCTTCAATTTCAATCGAAGATATATTTTCCCCACCCGAAATGATGATGTCTTTCGATCGGTCTTTAATTTGTAGATAACCATCGGGGTACATCACCGCCAAATCACCCGAATGAAACCAACCACCTGCGAATGCTTCGTCTGTTGCTTGTTGATTTTTCAGGTAACCCTTCATGACAACATTTCCACGAAACATGACTTCGCCAATGGTTTCGCCGTCGCGTGGCACAGGCTTCATGGTTGCTGGGTCGATGACGTCCAAACCCTCGAGTGGGGTATATCGCACACCTTGGCGAGCTTTTTTGGCCGCTTGTTCTTCACCAGATAGACTGTCCCAGTCTTCATTCCAGTCGTTCACAACAGCAGGACCGTAGGTTTCGGTTAGACCGTAAACGTGCGTTACGACAAACCCAGCGTCTTTCATATCGGAAAGCACTTGTTCCGGCGGCGGCGCGGCTGCTGTGAAAAACTCAACTGATTTTGACAATTTGCGCTGCTGTTCTTCAGGTGTCGCCAACAACGTCGACATAACAATCGGCGCACCACACAAATGGGTCACTTGATGATCATCCAGTGCCGCCCACATGGCATCACCACGCACCCAGCGTAAACAAACATGAGTGCCAGCAATCGCGGATATGGTCCACGGGAAACACCAGCCGTTACAATGGAACATAGGCAGCGTCCAAAGGTAGACAGAGTGCTTTGGCATTGACCCGACCAAAGCATTGCCTTGAGCCAGCAAATAAGCACCGCGATGGTGATACACCACGCCTTTCGGGTTACCCGTCGTACCGGAGGTATAGTTGAGGGTTATGGCGTCCCATTCATCTGCGGGCATTGCCCAATCAAAGGCGGCATCACCTTCTTCCAGAAAGGCCTCGTAATCCCAACCTCCCAACTTCGCACCCGTTTGTGGAAATTCCAGATCATCATAATCAATTACCACTGGTTTGACTGAGCACATTTCAAGGGCTTTAGAAACTGTTCCTGAAAACTCCCTATCCGTGATCAACACCTTGGTTTCCGCGTGGTCAAACTGAAACGCCAAAACAGCAGCGTCCAAACGTGTGTTGATTGAATGAAGAACCGCGCCACACATGGGCACGCCGTAGTGGGCCTCCAACATGGGTGGTGTATTCGCCAACACCACAGAAACAGCATCACCCTTACCAACACCACGTTTTGCCAAAGCAGATGCAAGCTTTCGTGAGCGTTCATAAAAAGCGGCATATGTCCGGCGAATAGATCCGTGAATGATGGCAGTTCTATCAGGAAAAGTGCTGGCAGACCGCTCCAAGAACGTCAGTGGTGTCAGTGGTTGGTAGTTGGCTGGGTTTCGACCCAATCCAGCGTCAAACTTACTGATCTGTTCGGTTTGGCTCATTTCAAATGCTCGTGCATATTTTCCCACGTCAGGCCTGTTGGTTTGGGTGGCATGGCGTAAGTTGCTGTCGCGTGAGCAACAGCTGGCGCATCTTCATCCAACGACGAATAGAACATAGTCTCACCATATGCCAACCGCTTGCCAGATTTCAAAATCCGCGTTTTGGCGTACAAATCCCCCGGTTCAGGCCGTGCCAAGAAAGATATGTTTAAATTTGACGTCACCGCCATCAACTCCAAACCAGTCATCGACATGACACCAATGTAAATGCCTATGTCGGCCAGTGTCATCATAGCGGGACCTGACAAAGTCCCACCGGGTCTGCCCCAACTTGTGTTAAACGGCATTAAAAAGGTGTTCTTGCCATATTGAAGGTCAAGACAGGTAACATTCGCTTCAGCCAAAATGGGAACGGCAAATTTCAAAACCTGCTGTACATCGTCCATGCTTATTTTTGAGTCAATCAGCGCCATTTATGTCAAAAAACCCAGATCAAGCTGTTTCATAGCGACCGCGACATCATCACGGGTTTTAATCAAGCTTTGCATCGTTTGCTTGTGCCCAGCTCCAACCTCTACTTGATGATCAAAACGTCGATACATTGCCACCGTTTTATCCCGCGCCATGTCTTTGTGTACCTGTTTGGCGATTACATTTGCGACAGCACTTTGCATGTGTTGTCCAAACACCTCCGTCCTCATGGTTTTCAGATTTGCCAAACTTGTTTGTTCATCTGGATAACCATTACCAATCGACACAACCTCAACTTTGGTTGCATCGCCACAAAGTTGGCGAACGGCAGAATGCAGTACTTGCGTCGGGTTGCTCAGTGCCTCTTCCCCCGTAGCAAACAGGTGCTTTGACCCATCTTTCGCGGTTAAGGGTTTCAGGTTTTTCTGGGTGGTTCCGGTGGTGGCTTTCGTCACCAAATCCGCGACCACGAAATCTCTGGGTTTTGGTGTGCCATCAGCTGTATTCGCCCGTGCGTTCCAGCTTGCAACCTCAACCAACTCAGATCGCTGTAGGTCCATCATAGGCAGCAACAGTTCCACCTTCGCTTCGCTCAACAAGCTTTCTTTGAAGAAAGACTTCATCAAGTTAGCGAAATTTGATTTGCCAAATCCAGTCTTGTTGGTGAAATTTTTGGCTTGGTGCATGTAAAACGTTGCAAGATCTGTCGCGTTGTTCAGGTCACCGCCTTCATCAGGTATAGTCAAACCCGCAGCGCAAAAAGAGGAGCTTCCGACGCCAGCAATTACATCAAACAAACTGTGTATGGGTTTGCTAAGCCGTTGTTCAATTTCTGACAAAACAAACAAGGGGACCCCTGCGTTGAGCAAGTTGCCACCGTCTAAAGACAAAATTCGAATTGTTGTTTTATCTACCATTCCTATTTCCTAGGACGTGTACGCACATTTTACAACAAGGCAGTGCGCTCTGTTAAGGGTTCATCCAATGCCATAAGAAGTTTATCAAAGCGTTCGCCCTGCTCTTCCAGCATCAGATTCCCTCTACGAAAGAGTTTTTCGATGTTTTCGGTGGAATCGTCATCCATCATGTCACTTGGTGCAGGGACATTGGGCTCACGCCTAAGCAGGTCGGTTTGAAAGCGATAATAAAGATCACCACGCAAGCTGGTTTCCAGCTGATAATCGATTGTATCATCAACCGCGCCACCCAGAATTTCAATAACCGGCATGGCCCATTGCGGGCGCCCCCAGTACCGCGCTTTGTCAAACGGGAATGGCCGCGACAAAGTTCCAGTACCCAAGGACACAACCTGCAGGGCGTCAGCATTTGGATACAAACGTTTGGCAGATGCCAACGCCAGTGCCGCTGGATTATTGGCGTAAACACCTCCGTCGATCAGCGTGCAATATTCTTTTGTTAGTGAACAAATTCGCGCGGGCGAAAAATACGTCGGCGCAGCGGAAGAGCCACGTGCAAGGTCCCTGATTTTAAAATCTCTACTTTTGGGATCTATGCCAGCTGGCAAACGTTCGCCACGTGTTTTCCACGATTTGAAGATGGCTGGAATTCGCCGCTCCATATCGTAAGCAGCAACCAGAAAATCAACCGAACATTCAGAAAATAGATCTTCACCAAGTGTCTCTTCAAGCACTGTTTCCCAAGATCTGTAGTCGTAATAAGGCCCCATAAGACCATTCAGTGTTCGAATATTTCGCCACCAGTTGGTGTAGAATATCCGTGGGCCAAATTGCTGATACAAATCCAGCATTTGCTGACCTGAATAAGGCTGCTTTTTTGTTAGACCAAACCCCAAAACCGCGCCTGTCGAGGTGCCAGCCACCATGTGAAACAAGCTAGAGATCGGCTTCCCAAGTCTTCGCTCAATCGCAGCCAGCACAACAGCGGGCATGACACCACGAATGCCCCCACCATCAATGCTAAGAATGCGTGCAATTTTCACGTCACAATCCCTATTTCAAATTTCTATCTGTGAATCTAGTCGAACTTACCCGACTTTGCAAAACCGGCTGGAACCGGACGGCCCGCAGATGCGCGTTTGCCCATCCATTCACCCAAATCCATTTCGGTTTTGGTTCTGGCTGGTCCCTGACGCCAAGTTAAGCCATCCGCCAAATTGAAGCTAATCACATCAGAGAGACCACCTTCGCTCAATTTTTGCAGAATAACGCCCTTGCCCTTGCTCATTGTCGGCAGTTCGTCCGCTGTAAACACCAACAATTTGCGGTTTTTACCAACTGTTGCAATGTGATCGCCGTTGAATTCTCTCAATATTTTCGCGGTCACTTTACCTGAGACATTCAGAATTTGCTTTCCAGCTTTCTGGTTTGTCACCAAATCAGCGGCTGGCAGTTTAAACGCGCGACCATCCGACGAAGCTATCAGGTAGAATTTATCAGCTTTGTGCGTCAACAACTGCAATGGCTTAGCATCATTCGGGAAATCGATCATCAGCGACAATGGTTCACCGAAACCACGTCCACCAGGCAACTTATCTCCGGATAAGGTGTAAAAACGCCCATTCGTCGCCAACAGAAGCAGCTTGTCGGTTGTGTGCGCCTCTACAACCAAGCCCTCTTTGTCATCTTCCTTGTACTTGATGTTTTCGGTGACAACGTTGTGCCCCTTAATAGCGCGAACCCACCCTTTAGCCGATAAAACAACCGTAATCGGTTCTTTCTCAACCATAGCTTCCAAAGGCACATCAATGGTTTTTGGTGCGCCTTCAATACGCGTCAGTCGCTTGAATATTTCAATTGCTTCAGCTTTACCCTTTTTCGGGTCAGTCAGCGCTTTCTTTAGATCTTTAATTTGGATGGAAATGTTCTTCCACATCAACTTGTTGTCAGCCAGCAGAGCTTGCAAAGCATCACGCTCGTCAGACAGCTCTTTGTGCTCGCGCTGAATTTCAACTTCTTCGAGCTTGTTCAAAGCACGCAAGCGCATGTTCAAAATGGCTTCGGCTTGTTCTTCGCTAAGCTCAAATTTTCTGATTAACTCCGCTTTTGGGTGATCCTCAAAGCGAATAATGCGAATGACCTCGTCTATGTTCAAATAGGCAATCAAAAAGCCTTCGAGCATATGCAAACGGCGTTCGATTTTTCCAAGGCGGAAATTTGTACGACGGGTTAAGACCTCAAATCGATGATCCAAGAAGTTCTTTAGAACCTTCTTCAGCGACATGACGGATGGCACATTGTTTTTGTCCAACACGTTCATGTTCATGGAAAAACGGTTTTCCAAGTCGGTTTGTCGGAACAGGGATTCCATCATCAGTTCAGGGTCAACACTCCGCGTTTTTGGTTCAACAACCACGCGGACGACGTCAGATGATTCGTCCCTGAAATCCCCCACCATATGCAGCTTCTTTTCCACCACCATTTCGGCGACACGCTCAATCAACCGCGATTTTTGTACGTGGTATGGAATTTCATTGATGATGACCTGCCAGCCGCCACCTTTAAAACGCTCAATCTCGTAGGCCGCGCGAATTCGGAACGATCCACGACCTGTCTCATAGGTTTCCAGAATGGTTGCTGGGTCTTCCATCAACACACCACCGGTTGGAAAATCCGGCCCCGGCATATGCTCGAGTAACTCGGCGATGCTAGAACTTGGCTTCTTAATCAGCTGAACCAAGGCGTCACAAATTTCCAGCGCGTTGTGTGGCGGAATTGACGTCGCCATGCCCACAGCAATACCCAAGGAACCGTTGGCGAGTAGGTTGGGAAAATTAGCCGGCAAGACAACAGGCTCGTCGTCTTCACCGTCATATGTTGGACGGAAATCAACCGCGTCCTCGTCCAAACCTTCCAGCAAAAACTGTGCGACCATGGTCATGCGCGCTTCGGTATAACGCATCGCCGCCGGGTTATCCCCGTCGATGTTACCGAAGTTGCCCTGACCATCTACCAAGGTGTAACGCTGTGCAAACCCTTGAGCCAATCGCACCATGGCATCATAAATCGCTGTATCACCGTGGGGGTGATATTTACCGATT
>JBMYWL010000096.1:0-6449 GCA_049607365.1 Alphaproteobacteria bacterium
TACGAAAACCTTGAAGGCAAGCTGAGTGGTGTCGGTGCTGACATCGTGCGGATTTAGCCACCATGGATAAAGCATCTGTTTCAACATCTGGACTGAGGTTGCGTGCAACTTCTGCCGAAGATACAGATGTTATTTCAACCTTGATGCAAGACGCAATCATCAGGGTGCGCGACATAAAATTTCTGAAGAACGAAAGTCGGTTTGTTGGCATGTTCAACCGCTTTCGGTGGGAATTAAGGTCGGTGGAGTTGAAATCGGGAGAGCTGAAGTCGGGGGAGCTAAGCCAAGTCGATGCCGCCTATGAAGATGCCGCGTATGAAGATGTAGGTGAAGCCGAGTTAGACGCACTGACTGCCGGGGAACGCCAACGCGCGCACGCGGGCCTGTGCCTTGAACACGTGACCAACGTGCGCAGCAAGAATTTCCCCAACGACAAGCCGGAAGCGTTTATGAATCTGCTGTCGATCATCTCCGGCGATACATCGACAACATTTCTGTTCGCTGACCATGTCTCCATTCAAGTGCAGCACAAAAAACTGGACATGTTTGTTGAAGACTTCGGCGAAGCTTGGCCGACCACGTGGCAACCAAACCACCCAGAAGAAAACGGGTAGACGAAACATAAGTATGAGCGTCAAAAATATGAATTTGGACATACAATCAGAGAATTTTTCTGGCCTGACACTCGCCATTCCCAAGGGGCGATTGGCGATGGAAATTCTACCCCTGTTGAAGCTTGTCAAGTTGCAGCCCGAAGAGGCGTTTTTTGACGACAAAGACCGCCGTTTAATTTTCGCCACAGAAAACCCGGAAGTGCGCTTGGTACCAATCAAGCCTTTTGATGCCGCGACGTTCGTGGCCTTTGGTGGCGCTGATCTGGGCATTGTTGGCGCAGATGTTTTGTACGAATTTGACTACCAAGAAGTGTATGCGCCGGTTGACCTGAACACGGGCCATTGCCGCCTGTCTGTGGCTTGCCTGGACGGTGACACCCAGTTTGAGGATCGTCGATACACCAGCCACTTACGGGTTGCCACCAAATACCCAAAGCTGACCCGAAAGCACTTTGCCGACCAAGGCATTCAGGCCGAATGCATCAAGCTAAACGGCAGTATAGAGCTTGGTCCAAAGCTTGGCATGTGTGATTTGATTGTGGATATTGTCACGACCGGTAACACCCTGCGTGCGAACGGCTTGAAGGAGCTTGACCCCATCATCGATTCCAGCTCCCGCCTGATCATCAACCGTACACGTGCGAAAACCAACCCCGACACCTTTGCGCACTGGGTAAAAGCCTTTGATGACGCCACGAAACAGTTAGGCCTGAAATGACCGAGTTCAACCCGCACGACCGTATTTCAACCATTGAGCTTGAAGCCGACTTAACAGGCGGTGACAACCAGCAGATGCACCAAGACCGCGCTATGGCCATTGCGGATCTGGTGGAAGACGCCAGTTTCAGCCCAGTGAAAGCCAAAACTGCGGGTGTTGAGGGCCCTTTCAAGCTGCACATGTCGCGCATTGAAAGCCGCTTGTTGCTGGACATAAAAACAACGTCTGACAGCCCGGCGGGTCAGGTTTTGTTGTCGCTAACGCCCTTTCGGCGGGTCATAAAAGAATACAAACTCATCATTGAGTCTTACTATAAAGCCCTGCGTGAAAACCCCGCCAAAATCGAGGCTATCGACATGGCACGCCGTGGTTTGCACAACGAGGCCGCGACCCTGTTGATTGAACGGTTGGATGGCAAAATTGATCTGGATTTTGACACAGCCCGCCGCTTGATAACGCTTATTTTGGCGCTTGAAGAGTCAAAAGCCAAGGACCATGGCCAGAACTTGAGCCATACCCAAAGTGCTGTCAAACCAAGTGCACAGAAGCCCAAAAGTCAGGTCAGCGTTCTTTTCGTCTGCACGCGTAACGCCATTCGCTCTGCCATGGCCGAGGCTATGTTACAGCACCAAATTGACACGGTCGAAGATTTGTCTGGCGTTTACGCGGATTCAGCCGGACTGGACCCGACAGAGGTTGATGGCTTCGCGGTCGCCGTACTACGTGAGCAAGGCCTGCACCTTGAGCGTCACGAGTCCAAATATCTTGATGATTTGAATTTCAAGAACTTCGACTTCATCATCACCATGTCGAAAGCTGCCAACGTACGTGTGCAAAACATGATCAGCGGCACCAGCATTCAGCACGTTCACTGGGACGTTTCAGAGCCTGAAATTAACGCTGGAAACAGAGAGCTTTCGCTGGTTTCATATCGCCAAATTCGCGACCAGATTAGCGATCGTCTGACGCGTGGCTTATCTATGCTTCGGGCTTAAGGCTTGTCGCTTTGCCCAAAGTCATTATATAGAAGCGTAAATGGCACTTTGAGAGTTAAAAACACGGCTTATAACCCCCGTTTTTGGCCTTCATACCCCCACTTTTTGGCCTGGAACACCCTGTTTTTGGCCGACTTAAATTTTGGAATACATTAAGAAAACCTATGGCAAAAGAAGACCTAATTGAATTTACCGGCGAAGTTCTTGAACTTCTGCCCAACGCAACATTCCGCGTTAAGTTGGAAAACGAGCACGAAATTCTTGCCCACACCAGCGGCAAAATGCGCAAGAACCGAATTAAGGTTTTGGCCGGTGACCGCGTGAATGTTGAAATGACCCCTTATGACTTGTCAAAGGGCCGCATCACCTTCCGTTACAAGTAGCAGTAAGCACTTGGCACCCAAGCTGGTTCTCGGCTCTGCATCGCCGCGCAGGTTGGACCTGTTGGCGCAGATCGGCATTAAGCCGCACGAAGTTGCACCCGCAGACATAGACGAGACACCACTGCATCAAGAGCTGCCGCGAGTCTACGCAACCCGCATGGCGACGGGTAAATCAGCCGCCTTGAAAGACCTACACGCAGGGTCATACATTTTGACCGCTGATACGGTTGTGGCCGTGGGTCGACGTATTTTGCCCAAGGCCGAGACAGAGCAAGACGCCCGCGCTTGCCTGCGCCTGTTGTCGGGCCGTCGGCATCAGGTTTATGGCGGTGTCAGCCTGATACTGCCAGACGGGCGAGCGCTTGACCGCGTGGTGGTGTCAGACGTTAAGGTCAAGCAACTGCACCCGAGTGAGGTCGACACCTACATCAACACACAGGACTGGCAGGGCAAAGCTGGCGGATACGCCATTCAGGGCTTTTTCGCCCAGCACATCGTGTGGATGTCCGGTTCGTACAGCAACATCGTCGGGCTGGACCTGAACAAAACCGCGGGCTTGCTGTTTGGTAACGGGTTTCATGCCTAAACAACTCCTTGGGCCTAAGCAGCTCATCTGGTTAGAACGACCGGGACAGGTTGTTGCCGCCCTTTACCAACCCGACCAATACCCACAAATGACCAACCTGAGCGCCCGACAAATCGACAGAGATTTTTGGAGCGGTTCGCTGTTCATCGGACGGCTGATGAAAGAGGAACCCACCCTTGGTGGTTGGCTGGTGGACATTGGCCAACAAGCCCCCAAATTTGTCCCGGCACTGGTGCCCGCCCACCACATGGATTTTTACGCCAAAACCAAAAAGCTGAAACTAAGCGAAGGTTTATACGCGCCTTTCACTGTGGTGGCAGAGGCCCGGTCTGACGAAAGCGGCACCAAGGGCGTGCGCCTGCAACCCGTGCTGAACCACAGCCAAAAAATAAGCCCCAAACCAGCGTGTTTGCAGGACCTGCGCGACCCGATTGCCAAGCTGGCAGCGCAAGAAAATCTGGACCCCGCGCGAGCACGCCAACTGACACCAAAAACCGAAGCCGCTTTGTACACAGAACTTAAAACTTTATGGCAAGAAGCGATTGAGCCAAAAGTCGCCTTCGCGGGTGGCAGTTTAATTGTCGAGCCAACCAGCGCGCTAACCACCATAGACGTGAATGGTTTTGGCGATGCACAGGCGATCAACCAACAAGCTTGCCAAGCCATTGCCGACACGGTTTTAAGCCGGAACATAAGCGGGCAAATTTTGGTGGATTTCGCCTCTATGCCAACAAAAGCCGCACGCCTGCAAACGCTGGAGTGTCTTCAGGCCGCTTTCACTAATGACACGCGCAAACTGAACTGGGGCGGTGTAGATGGTTTTTGCTGCTTGCTGTTTTCACGTCAGCGCATTGGCCCTTCGACCTATGACCAGCAGATGGTACCGGCAAATGCACCAGAGACTGGCCTGCGCCTTGACCCGCTGCAACAGCTGGTGTCACAGCTGGACCAAGTGTATTGCCAAAAACTCGCCGAGCCTGACTGGGCAAAGCGCAAAGCGATGACCCTAGCCACGCCGCTTAAGCTTAAGGCAGAGGTGCTGGAAACCCTGACCACGTGGATGGCCCAAAACGCGTTCATCGACCTGACTATCACTAGTAGCCAAACACCAGACACACAAACCACAAAGACCCAAATAACAGGCGGAACTTCCCATGTCTGAAGACCAACCCCAAACAAATGCCAAAACTGCAAAAGTCTTACCGCTAAAGGCCAAGGACCAGCGTAACTTGTGCCCCGAGTGTGCCCGCACAACGGTCGATGCGTTTCGCCCCTTTTGTTCCAAACGCTGTGCGAATCAGGACCTTGGCAACTGGTTTACAGAATCCTACAAAATCTCTGGCCGCCCCTTGGGTGACGAGGACGACTAAGGCACCTACATCTTGCTTAAACTCAGGTTGGTGAAATAGGAATATGACCTATCTGCCATTCTGACGCGGTCTGTTCTGGACTTCCTGTATTCGTGTGTTTATACCCACTTTTGTTGAGTGGTTAAGACGTGTTCACGCCCCGCTTAGCAAAAACAAGCTTGGATGATCAATCAGATCTCATCACCTTGTTTGCCCGGATAGCTCAGTTGGTAGAGCAGCGGATTGAAAATCCGCGTGTCGGTGGTTCGAATCCGCCTCCGGGCACCACGTTTTCCCTAAATATTTCAACGACTTAGTTGATTTGTAAAATTCTAAGAAATTAGCGAATTTTCAACTTTGTGTAATTTCTGTGTAATCAGGCAGAAAAACTTACAACATTTGATGCTTTTTTTGTTTCAGTGTTCGCTGGAACAGGGAATTGAAGCTTACTCATCGCGGCTTGAATGTGCGCGCCGTTTTGATGTGCGTAGCGCATAACCATTGCTGGTGTCTTGTGTCCTGAAATTCTCTGAACCGTAGGCAAATCAACACCTGCTTGGATTAACAAAGTTATAGTTGTGTGACGCATAATATGCGGCGTGATGGTATCAGGGTCTAATCCCGCCTTTTCAACAACACGCCTGAACGCTTTGCGGATGGTGTTGACGTACCCTGTTTTGCTGCCTGGCGACGGTAAAATCCACTCACAGCCTTCTGGCAACATGCTTATTCTGGCTTTGAGATATTCTGCAAGTTCTTCTGTAATCGGTTGCTCGCGTTTGCCAGCTTTTGCCTTTGGTATCCAAATCACCAATCGTTCAAGATCAACGTTGTTTTTGTTTAGTGATAATATTTCTTGAAGCCGCATTCCCGTGTGTAGGCCAATCATGACAAAGGCATGCACATTTTCGTTTTGATCTTCGGTTGCTGCTTCTAAAAGTGCAGCGCATTGTTCGGCTGTGAGATATATTATCCGAGCGTTATCTTCTTTGAACCGATTTAGCTTTATGGCCTTGGACTTTATCCAACCCCATTCCAGCGCTTTATTCACTAAATGTGATAATACGGCCAACTCACGGTTTACGGTTGCTTTGGCTACATCGGCACCTGTTCTTTTCTTCTTATAGCGTTCTATGTCAAAAGATGAAATTTGAGCAAGTGGTTTACCGCCAAAGAAAGGAATAAGGTGTTGTTTAAGTTGGCGTTCCTTAGCGTCGATGTTCTTGCCGTCTTCTTCGCGTAAACGCGCAATATATCGCTTAGATCCCTCTTTGAACATAAGAGGTGTTTTGCGACCTTCAGGCAAACCCAAACGATCACGACGTGAATCAGTTCTTGCCCTTGCAATAAAATCTTCAGCTTGTTGACGTGTTGTTCCTTCAGACTCTCTACCAATCGTTCGGTGGATTCTTTCCCCATCAACCATAATGTTTACTGAGTAAACGCCGTCGCCATTGGCTTCTCTGCGAAAACTAATTCCGTTTTCAATTAACGTCTCACCAGCGCATGTGTTGCGGATGTTAGGGCGAGTAAGCTTAGAGAATTTTTTTGTCATTCATTTACTCCTAGAAAGGCAAATCATCATCTAAATCCGGACCATCGCCAAATGAAGGTGCGGGACTAACGTCAATGCGACCATAAGATTTGTCAATCTCTACCAACTCACTCTTGTTTTTAGTTCCGTCACAAATTTCAGTTAACAGTTCCCAATATTTTTCGACTTTCTCTCTTACAATAGAAGTGTCAGATGGTGTCCATTTCCACTCGGTTTTATCTGGGCCCCCATAGTGGCCTTTCCAGAAGA
>JBMYWL010000097.1:0-6430 GCA_049607365.1 Alphaproteobacteria bacterium
CCCACATACGGTTGCCAAAATATGTGATAAGCTGGACCAAGTGTTTGGGCTGGACCCAAATGTGGAGGTCAGCTTGGAAGCCAACCCCGGTTCCAGCGATTACGCAAAATTCACCGATTTTGCCAAAGCGGGTGTTAATCGCATATCCCTTGGCATTCAGGCCTTGGATGATCAAGCGCTTCGCACACTCGGGCGAAAGCACGACAAAGACGAAGCACTAACGGCCATAAAAGCCGCAACCAACGCGGTGGATCGTGTTTCCATCGATCTGATTTACGCACGACCCGACCAAAGTCTTAGCGCTTGGCAGTCCGAGCTTTTGGAAGCCATTGCTCTTGGAACCGACCACCTATCGCTTTACCAATTGACAATCGAGCCCGGAACACGTTTTGAAGCCATGGTACGTCGTGGCGAATTGACCCCACTGGCAGATGACCAACAAGCAGAATTGTTTGAAGCCACCAACAAGTTGCTCGCGGCACAGGGTTTTGCAGCTTACGAGGTTAGTAATTACGCACGCAAAGGTGCAGAGTGCCAACACAACCTGATTTATTGGCGCTATCAATCTTACCTTGGCATTGGGCCCGGTGCACATGGACGCGTCACCGACATAAGCAACAATACACATGTTTCCTCTCGGGCTTCCTCTCGGGCCTCCACCCGCAACCACCGCATGCCCCAAGCATGGCTCGACAAGGTGACAGCTTCCGGCCACGCCTTGCAGGAATGGCAAGCGCTTGATTTGGACGAACAGTTCACCGAAACTTTGCTTATGGGCCTGCGCCTGCAAGAACCGCTCAGCTTTCAGCGCCTTGCCCTAATCGACCACGGCTTGTCGGAGAAATTGCGATCCACACTTTCAGACAGCAAAACACTTGCATCGTTTGTTACCGCTGGTTGGTTGCATCATGATGATCGTGGTTTGGTCTTAACTGCCGATGGCCGCATGCGCCTTGACGCCATCACCGCGACCTTGGTGAATGAGGTTTTTAGTTAGGTTCTACCCTCACCCTGAACAAGATCGCTTTGCTTAAAGCGAACAGTTTCAGGGTCTACGTTCGGGCAGTCTGCAAAGGCCTGAACCGGGATTAAATTACTTAACAAACATGAATACCCAACCTAAAGTGTTAGAAATTTCCATTTGGACACTGCATTCATGAACACTCAAGGTACTCACAAACCAACCGAAACCGAATTAAAGCGTGTCGCAAATCTCATTCGAAGATCAAAAGCTGACAACAAGCCGTTCTACTTATTTGTTGGGGCTGGCGCGTCCTTAAGTGCTGGCATTCCTTCTGCTTCAGATTTGGTTGCCGAAATACAAGAAAACTTCAAGGACAGCTGTAGTTCTATTGATGACGACAAAAAAGGTGACTACCAAGCTTGCATGAAGGCGCTCACCATAAGCGAGCGCAAAACCTTAATTCAGAACCATCTTGATAAAGCTCAAATAAACTGGGGGCATTTGGCTTTGGCTAGCCTAATGATAAATGGATTCATTGGTCGCGTTTTAACCTTCAATTTTGATTTATTGCTCGAAAAAGCGCTGACCTTTTTGGGTGCTGATATTCCGGTTTATGACTTTGGCACAGCGCCCACCAGCCAAATAACGCAACTCGCAGAACCTGCCATCATCCACTTACACGGACAAGGCCATGGTTTAAAACTAATCAACGATGAAGGGGAAACCAAAGAACACATTGCAAAATTGGAGCCCTTGTTCAAAGGGACTTTCGATCGTGGAAACTGTGCGGTTATTGGGTATAGCGGCCAAGCAGACCCTTACATGAAGTTATTTGAAAGACTTTACGAAAAGGAAAACCACTTGTGCTGGTTTCACTATGAAAAAACGCCAAGCGATGAACTAAAAGAGGCAGCTGCAAAATACTCGCCTTTCCAACTTATTGGAAAAGGGGACTTTGACCAAACCATGCTTTCCTTAGCGAACCAATTGGGTTGCTGGCCACCAAAATTATTCGACAACCCTCTCGCACATTTTCAGGAAAAATTAGGCAGTTTAACCCCGTTTCCTTCTGAAGACCCTACCGCTCCCGACTTACTTCAATCTTTGAAAGATAAGTTGGAGAAGCAGATTCCAAAATGGGATTTTGAAGCGTCACTTGACAACCAAATTCGTTTGGCACGTGCCAGTACTGGTGAAGAAAACACACAGGCTTTGGAAAAACTGTTTAGTGATTTCAAGGCTAACCGTGTCACATTTTCTGACGACCAAAAATCAGAACTTGCGTGGGCTTATATCAACTGGGGTTATACATTTCATGAACAAGGCAGACAGCTAAACGGTATTGAGGCCAAAGTACTGTACGAACAGGCAATAGAGAAATATGCAAAAGCAATTGAGATTAAGCCAGACAGTTACCAAGCGTTTTCTAACTGGGGTGTCGCCTTAAACGATGCAGCCAAACAGGCCAGCGGTACCGAGGCCAAAGCATTGCACGAACAGGCAATAGAGAAATATGCAAAAGCAATTGAGATTAAGCCAGACGATCACCAAGTGTTTTACAATTGGGGTGTTGCCTTACACGATTTAGCCAAACAGGCAATCGGTGATGAAGCCAAAGCATTGCACAAACAGGCAATAGAGAAATATGCAAAAGCAATTGAAATTAAACCAGACTATCACGACGCATTTTGTAATTGGGGCATTACTCTCTCCAGTTTAGCAAAACTGACCCAAGATGACGAAGCAATAAACTTGTTTGAACAAGCAAAAGCCAAGTTTACATCTGCCAAAGATTCAGGCTTGTATGATCTAGCTTGTCTACATGCTTTGATGGGTGAACTTCAAGACGCTATGGCATGTTTGGTTAAATCTCGCTCGGTAGCCGATTTCCCAGGAAAGGAACATATGCTCACAGATTCTGACTTGGACCCCTTACGTGAATTGCCCGAGTTCCAAGAATTTGTAGAATCGCTTTAAGGCAAACTATCAAAATCCACATATTTCCTCTCTTCATCACTAACCCTTCGATAACTCAGGGTGACGGTCATTGTGATTTCCCTCACCCTGAACTTGATTCAGGGTCTCCTTTCCGTCACTACTGTCGGTAGATCCTGAAACCCTTGTCGAGAGGCAGTGAACAACTTGTTCACGTTCGAGAAATTCAGGACACGGAGAAACAGCACGCACCATGTCGAACCTGAAACCAGCCCTATACCTCGTCGCGACGCCGATCGGCAATTTGGGTGACATGTCTTACCGCGCCGTTGAAACCTTGAAATCGGTCAGCACTATTTATTGCGAAGACACACGCGTTGCCGCCAAACTGCTGCGTCACTATGACATTCGCACCCGCACCCAAGCGTACCACGAGCACAACGCCGACAAGCAGCGTCCGCGCATTCAAAGTGCAATTGAAAGCGGTGAGGCAATCGCGTTGATCTCTGACGCTGGCATGCCGCTGATCTCTGACCCCGGATACAAACTGGTGCGAGAGCTTTCAAACGATGGTGTGACCGTAACCTCTATACCCGGTTGCACCGCAACGCTGACGGGCTTGCAATTGTCGGGCTTGCCAACGGATCGGTTTTTGTTCGCGGGCTTCCTGCCACAAAAAGATGGTGCCAAGCGCGCTTTACTGAAAACCTTCGCTGCGACCCCGGCCACGGTCATTTACTTTGACACGGCCCCACGCGTTGCCAACACCTGCGCCGTCGCGCTGGAGGTTTTGGGTGACAGGCCAGCGGCTATCGCGCGCGAGTTGACCAAAATGTTTGAGGAAGTCATTCGCGGCACCTTGTCAGAATTAATTGAAAAACTGTCGGCACGCGACCAACTGCGCGGTGAATTGGTGCTGATCATCGACCGTGCCGAAGATGAAGAGCAAGACCCTGAACAAGTTGATGCCGCCTTGCTCGATGCCTTAAAAGATCTGCCAACCAAGCAAGCGGCAAATCAGGTTGCGGAACATTTTGGATTACCCAAGCGTGACGTGTATCAACGCGCGCTCGAGTTGAAAAATGGAGAAACCAAAGACTCCAATCGACTCGATGTATGACTCGAAAAAACGCACGTATAAAGGCCAAAAATGCACACAAAACAGGGCTTTTGGGCGAAAGAATTGCGCTTTTTTGGCTGTTTTTGAAGGGTTATAAGTGCCTAAACACGCGATACAAAACACCAGTTGGTGAGATTGACTTGGTCGTGCAACCGCGTTTTTTAAATCGCAAAACCATTTGCTTTGTCGAAGTTAAACACCACATGGGGTTGGAACAAGCAGCACAATCAATCAGCAACACCCAAAAGCAACGGATCGTTCGGGCGTCGCAAATGTGGATGCAAAACAACCCTGCCTACGCCAACCATGACCAGCGCTTCGATGCTCTGCTATTACACGGCAAAGGCTTGACCTTAAGACTGCAACACTTGAAAAACGCTTGGTCGATCGATCAGATTGGCCACAATTTTTGAAAGAAACAAGATGACAACAAAGTTGAAAATCGGCGTTATGATGGACGGCATGCACACCGTCAACATTGATGGTGACAGCACCTTCGCCATGTCACTTGAAGCGCAAAAACGTGGCTATGACCTGTTTCATTTTTTACCAACTGCCCTGTCTTTTGACCAAGGTCGGGTGATGGCAAACTGTCAAGCCGTGACTTTCAAACGCGACCAAGCCAATTGCGCTGACTTGGGTCCAATGCAACGTGTCGACGCCAGCATGTTTGACGTCATTCTTATGCGCCAAGACCCGCCGTTTGACATGCAGTACATCGCGGCGACCCACTTTCTGGATCGCATTCACCCGAAAACTTTTGTCGTAAATCACCCGACGCACGTACGAAACGCACCAGAAAAGCTGTTTTTCCTCGATTTTGCCGATTATTTGGCCCCAACACTGATCACCCGTGACCCTGAAGAGGTCAAAGCCTTCCGCGAGCGGCACAAAGACATAATCATTAAGCCACTGTTCGGTAACGGCGGCGCGGGCGTTTTCCACCTTAAGCCCGGCGATGAAAACCTGACGTCGCTGATGGAAAACTTCCTTCAGGCATCACGAGAGCACATGATGGTGCAGAAATACATTCCCGAAATTCGTCAAGGCGACAAACGCATCATACTTGTCGATGGCGAGCCTATCGGGGCGATCAACCGACTGCCCGCTTCTGGGGAAGCCCGCGCCAATTTGCACGTTGGTGGTCGGGCGGAAGCCGTTGAGCTTACAGCGCGCGAGAGAGAGATTTGCGCCGCTATGGGGCCAATACTGAAAGAAAAGGACCTTATTTTCGTTGGTATCGACGTTATTGGCGACTATCTGACCGAAATCAACGTGACATCCCCCACTGGCTTGCAAGAGCTGGGTCGTTTCAGTAAAACCACAAACACAGACAAGTCGCCCGAAGCCCTGCTTTGGAACGCTATTGAATCACGTCTAGCCTAAATACCGCAACTTAAGGACAGAACCCATGACAACCGCATTCGTATTTCCGGGCCAAGGTAGCCAAGCCATCGGCATGGGCCAGTCTTTAAAAGCAGCTTATCCAGAAGCCGCAGCTGTGTTTGCAGAAGTTGACGAGGCTTTGGGCCAAGACCTTTCCAAAACCATGTTTGAAGGGCCAATCGAGACCCTGACCCTGACCGAAAATGCGCAACCGGCGTTAATGGCCGTTTCAATCGCCGCACTTCGTGTTCTGGAAGCCAAAACCGGCAAATCACTTGCTGATATGGCGTCTCACGTTGCTGGTCACTCGCTTGGTGAGTACGCCGCCCTTTGTGCTGCTGGTGTTATCAACCTGACCGATACGGCACGCTTGCTGAAACTACGTGGTCAGGCCATGCAACGCGCCGTGCCAGTTGGTGAAGGTGCCATGGCCGCTATCATTGGCCCTGAAATATCTGTGGTTCAAGAAATTGCAAATTTGGCTAGCGAAGGCGAAGTATGCTCCGTCGCGAACGATAACGCGCCCGGCCAAGTTGTTATCTCAGGCGCGAAAGCAGCAATCGACCGCGCGCTGATCATCGCCAAGGAAAAAGGTGCAAAACGTGCCCTGCCCCTGCCAGTTTCCGCACCTTTCCACTGCGCTTTAATGCAACCCGCAGCTGACGAAATGGCCGCAGCCTTGGCAGCCACCACTTTCAATGCACCGTCCGTTCCAGTCATTACAAACGTGACTGCGTCCGCTGTATCTGATTCAGACCAGCTAAAAACCCTGCTTGTGGAACAAGTCACGGGTGTTGTTCGTTGGAACGAGTCCGTTGCTGCCATGTCCGGCATGGGTATTTCCAACGCTGTTGAAATTGGCGCTGGCAAAGTTTTAACGGGCCTCGTTCGCCGCATCGACAAGTCACTTACAACGGCGAATATCAACGATGAAGCATCGCTTGAAGCTTATTTGGAGAGCTAGAAATTTTATTTCTGCTAATACTATTTTCCAGAAGTTTAAAGTTTGCGCCTGTTTACCATGC
>JBMYWL010000098.1:0-6391 GCA_049607365.1 Alphaproteobacteria bacterium
GGTCCCGGCCTTACCAACGCAATTACTGCCATGGCACAGGCCAGAGCGGACTCAATTCCCATGTTGGTAATATCTGGCGTAAGTAACGCCGAGCACCGTGGTGAAGAGTTGGGTCAGCTACATGAGCTTCCTGACCAAGCTGGCATGATGCGGACGATTGCCTTGTCCAGCGAAACCTTAGACAAAGCGTCTGATATTGAAGTCGTGCTGGACCGAGCATTTAGGGCCATGACCGTGGCTAGACCCGGGCCAGTACACATCGAAATACCGCTAAACCTAATGGCAGAGCTTATCGACGTGCCAAATCTTGCTGTTAAAACGTTGAGCCCAACCATCAAACCAACAGATCTAGCGTTGGAAGAAGCTGCACAGCGTTGTCGCGATGCTCAGCAAGTGGTGATAATAGCTGGTGGCGGTGCAATCGACGCGGATATAAGACCGTTGGCAGAGCGGTTAGACGCACCGGTTGTCACGACCATAAATGCCAGAGGCATTATCGCCAATCACCCTCTTTCAGTACCCGCAAGCCCAAGTGAAAAACCAGTAAGAGATTTGTTGGCAGCTGCTGACTTGGTCATCGCGGTCGGTACACAGTTCGGCCCAACCGACTTCGATATGTATGTCGACGGAAAGTTTCCAGTATTACAGCACCTTATTCGTATAGACATTGACGCTGCTCAAACAACCAAAGGCCAAACCGCGGATCAAGTCATAGTTGCCGATGCCAAGGAAACAATTCAAGGCCTGACGCGTTTGTTGGGTGACGACAAGGCGCAATCAAACGGTGCGGAACGTGCTAATCGCGCACGGCAAGACACGTTCGACAACCTGCCCGAACTTTACAGAGCAAGTGTCGGCATTTTAAAAACAATAAGTGACACCTTGCCGGGCTGTGTGATGGTTGGGGATTCTACCCAACTGATCTACGCCGGAAATTCATATTGTGAAATCAACCAACCGCGCGGGTGGTTTAATTCAGCAACTGGTTACGGCGCTTTGGGGTATGGTGCACCTGCCGCTATTGGGGCGAAAATTGCCAATAGCGATGTGCCCGTTGTCTGTCTAACAGGTGATGGTGGCTTTCAGTTCTGCTTGGCCGAACTCGGCACCGCGATGGATGAAAACACACCCGTCATTTTCATCGTGTGGAACAACAATGGTTATCAGGAAATTGAAACCTACATGGTCGACAACCAGATCAGCCCCATAGGCGTCAAACCATCTGCACCAGATTTTGTCATGTTGGCAAAGTCATACGGAATGCAGGGTGAATGTATCACCAACACAAAAGACATACATGCAGATCTTGTCACCGCCCTTACGCGTGGTCATGAAAGCATGAAGCCGTACCTAATCGAGATCCAGACCAGCTGAAGTCTCACATATAAGCACTTGTAAATTCAAGGCTTAAAATCTAAACTAAACGCGTCTCCGGGGTGCTCTGTAAAGGGCTGAGAGAAGTCATAATCGACGAAAACCCGAGAACCTGATCCAGATTATGCTGGCGGAGGGAGAAGACTGACGATTTGGTTGATGCCAAATCCCGATGTATTTACTCAATTCGACAGCTCTTTTTTTTACTTGGCATGAGTGCCAGAAAAGGACGAGCCTAATGAAATATCTATCCACATTTATGACTTTTGGTGTTGCGGTGGCCATGGTTGCATTCGCAAGCGCTGCACAAGCAAAAGAAACACTTACAGTTTATACGTACGACGCTTTCGCAGCCGAATGGGGTCCCGGCCCTGCGGTTAAAACCGCGTTTGAAGCCGAGTGTGATTGCACTCTTGACTTCGTCGCACTTGATTCCTCAGTCGGCATTTTAAGTCGCCTTAAGCTTGAGGGTGCATCATCACCAGCTGATGTTGTGCTGGGATTAGACACCAACCTGACCGTTGAAGCCAAGAAAACAGGATTGTTGACCAAGCACAAAGCCGATGTCTCCAAAGTTAAACTGCCAACCGGACCATGGACTGATGAAACCTTTGTTCCTTTTGACTATGGTTATTTCGCGTTTGTTTACAATTCTGAAACTGTTTCAGATGTTCCGAGCAGCCTGAATGAATTGGTTAACGCAGACCCAAAATTGAAAATTGTGCTTCAAGACCCCCGCTCTTCAACACCGGGTCTGGGTTTCCTGTTGTGGATGAAATCTGTCTACGGTGACGATGCTCCGGCTGCATGGGACAAATTGGAAGACAAGGTTGTCACAACAACAAAGTCATGGTCAGACGCATACTTCAACTTCTTCCTGGCTGGTGAAGCGGATATGGTCCTGTCATACACCACGTCACCTGCCTATCACCTTATTGCAGAGAACGACCCAAAGTTTAAAGCTGCCAGCTTTACAGAGGGCCACTATATGCAAGTGGAGGTTGCCGCAGCACTTAAGTCTAGCGACACGCCAGAGCTGGCCCAACAGTTCATGCAGTTCATTTTGGAAGATGGTTTTCAGGTGGCAATTCCAACAGGTAACTGGATGTATCCGGTAACCGATGTGAAGCAACCTGATGGTTTTGAAACTTTGATAACACCAGCAAAAACACTGTATTTGTCAGAGGGTGACGTTAATAGCAAACGTCGTAACTGGGTAGATGAATGGTTGGATGCGTCTAGCAACTAATGCCAAGCTTTTTGTCGCGTTATTGGCCTGCCCTTGTTGTGTTGACATTTGTCGGCACAATTTTGTGTGTGGCCTTAACGGGACTACTGACATATGGTCAGTTTGACCCGCAAATACTGACCAGTAAAAGAACTTGGTATGTCATCAAGTTTTCTTTGTGGGAAGCCAGCCTTTCCACTGTTTTGTCCTTGTTGTTTGGAACTGGGTTGGCACTTGCGTTTCATCGGCGAAAGCTGATTTTCCGCTCTTTCTTCCTAAATTTTTTAAGTGTCAGTTTTGTTTTACCGCCAATCGTTGTTGTTGCTGGCATCATTGGTGTTTTTGGGCGAAACGGTTGGTTGTCAAACCTAAGCGATAGTTTGATTGGTGTCGGTTTCAGCCAATGGCTTTACGGCTTACCCGGCATTTTAATTGCCCACGTGTTCTTTAACGCAGCTTTTTCGGCGCGTGTGCTGTTGGGGCAACTGGAAACCACACCCGGCGGCCAATGGCGTACTGCTCGACAGCTTGGGTTCACAAGCAAAGCGGTTTGGCGCTTAATTGATTGGCCAGTCCTGAAACCTGCTTTGCCTAGCTTAGCCGTCTTAATATTCCTGCTGACGTTTACGTCTTTCTCAATCGTTTTAACACTGGGTGGTGGTCCAAAAGCCAGCACGCTTGAGGTCGCAATTTTCGAGGCTCTAAGTTTCGACTTCGATATTGGGAAAGCAGTAACACTTGCCAGTATTCAGGTTCTTATTGGCTTAATTTTCCTAACCATTAAATCAGCAACCAACTTTCCTTGGCCAAAGTCCATATCTACCACACACAGCGTAATGCGCGCTGACACAAAAGCGTTTGGCCCCAAGATTTTGGACACCGTGACTTTGCTTGTAGCGTTTTTTATATTGGTATTGCCTAGCCTGGCTTTGGTGCTGCAAGGCTTTGGTCAAATCGTCGTCGGTAAGGGGCTGGATTTACTTCTGTTAGAAGCGATTTTGAACTCTCTATTAGTGGCAACAATCGCAGCAGCGCTATCAATTTCGTTGGCAATTTTTGTTGCGATCACTCACGCCAACATGCCACCAAAACCGTCACTTAAAATTCGAATACTGACAAGCGTCACTTCTCAAGCAGCTACCATCATTCTGGTACTGCCCATCTTTGTCTTATCTACTGGCTTGTTTATCGTTCTGCGCAAATATTGGGTTCCCTCAACCCTTACCCTGCCCCTGTTGATCATTATAAATGCGTTGATGACACTACCGTTTGCGACGGCTCAGCTAACCCCGGCTTTTATAGCTTCAAACAACCAAAACGCCCGAAATTGCAGAGCGTTGGGTTTAAAGGGCTTTACGAAATTCTTTCGCGTAGATTTGCCTTTTGCAAAACCTGCCCTAGCCCGTGCAACAGCATTCTGCATAGCACTTTCATTGGGTGATTTGGGAATTGTCGCCTTGTTCGGGTCAGAGAATTTCAAGACACTGCCTTTGTTGCTGTATCAACGTATGGGCTCCTACAGATTTGGGGAAGCCATGGCGACGGCACTGGTATTGGTTGTTTTGGTTATCTGCCTCTTTTTACTCTGTGAACATTTTGGAAAACACAAAAGGAAAAAACTGCATGTTAAACCTTGACCAAGTTCTGTTCACCCGAAAAGAAGCCAATAAAGTTAAAACCTTCAATTATAACTTTGAGCTTCGACAAGCTGAAAGACTTGCGATCATGGGACCAAGTGGCTCAGGTAAATCAACATTGCTTGATCTTATTGCTGGCTTTGAACATCCTGACAGCGGTAAGATATATGTAAATAATGAAGATGTTACAAACATGCCTGTCGACAAACGTCCACTGACATTATTGTCTCAAAACAACAACCTGTTTCCACATCTTCCAGTGTTTACAAACGTTGCATTGGGTTTGACCGTAAAGGCTAAACTTACATCAGAACAATCAGATAGGACGTCGAAAGCGTTGGAACAGGTCGGTATTTACGAGCATGCCAATAAACTTCCAACTGAGCTATCTGGTGGACAACAACAACGCGTAGCTTTGGCAAGAACCCTGCTACGTGCAAAGCCCTTGTTGTTACTTGACGAACCCTTCTCAGCTTTAGATGCTGACCTACGAGTGGAAATGGCGGAGCTTGTTAACAATATTGTTACACAACAAAATCTGACGTTAATAACCGTCACCCACGATCAAAACGATGCCGCCTTGTTGGCCAACAAAGTAGTGAAAATGGATGACGGTATCTTAAGCTTCTAAGATTCTTCCACCTATACAGGTGCTGGCAGCTTCTTACTTTCAGTAATTCTGCGTGGTGTGTCATCTGGGTACGTAAAGACCAGCTTACCGTCAACATAATCAACGACCAAACTGCCGCCATTTACCAGTTTGCCGAACAACAATTCATCAGCGAGTGGCTTCTTAATCTTTTCCTGTATCAAACGTGCCAATGGGCGTGCGCCCATGCTTGGTTCATACCCTTTGTCGGCCATGTAAGACCGTGCCGCTTCTGTTAGTTCAATCAGCACGTTCCGGTCAGCTAGTTGCGCTTCAAGTTGCATGACGAATTTGTCCACAACCTTCATCACCACATCTTTGCTTAGCGCGCTAAAGGCAACGGTTGCATCTAATCGATTACGGAATTCAGGTGTGAACAATCGCTTGATTTCTTCCAAGTCCTCACCTTCCCGCTTCTCCTGCCCGAACCCAATCGCTTCTTGAGCCATGGCGGAAGCGCCAGCGTTGGTTGTCATGATCAGGATGACATTTCTGAAATCAACCGTTTTGCCGTTACTGTCAGTCAGACGGCCATTGTCCATAACCTGTAGCAGCACGTTGTAAATGTCTGGGTGCGCTTTTTCAATCTCATCAAGCAACACCACACAGTGCTTTTTCTGGTCAACTGCGTCCGTCAGCAAGCCGCCTTGGTCAAAACCAACATAACCTGGAGGGGCACCAATCAAACGGCTTATTGTGTGACGCTCCATATATTCGGACATGTCAAACCTTTGGAGGTCCACACCAAGTGATAGTGCGAGCTGTTTGGCAACTTCAGTCTTACCAACGCCAGTTGGTCCTGAGAACAAATACGAACCAATTGGTTTTTCTGGCTCGCGAAGGCCCGCACGAGATAGCTTAATCGCTGATGCCAATGCATCAATTGCGTCATCTTGTCCGAACACAACCGTTTTCAGGTCGCGTTCCAAATTTGCCAACAAGGTTTTATCGTCCTTGCTGACTGATTTGGCAGGAATTCGAGCGATTTTTGCCACGATTGCTTCTATGTCTTTGACGCCAATGTTTTTCTTGCGCTTTGACACAGACAGCAAATGTTGGGCGGCACCCACTTCGTCAATTACATCAATCGCTTTGTCTGGCAATTTTCTGTCTGTGATGTATCTGTGAGATAATTCAACAGCCGTTGAAATGGCTGAACTGGTGTAAGTAACTCCGTGAAAGTCTTCATAGTATGACTTAAGACCTTTTAGAATTTTTACAGCGTCACCAATTGATGGTTCCGCAACATCAATTTTCTGGAAACGTCGTACCAAGGCACGGTCTTTTTCAAAGTGATTACGAAACTCTTTGTAAGTTGTCGAGCCAATGCAACGTAATTCACCAGCAGCCAATGCAGGTTTCAACAAATTTGACGCGTCCATTGACCCACCTGAAGTCGCACCAGCTCCAACTATTGTGTGAATTTCATCAATGAACAACACAGCGTTTGGTTCATTGCCAATCTCTGTTATTACTGCCTTCAAGCGCTCTTCAAAGTCGCCC
>JBMYWL010000099.1:0-6363 GCA_049607365.1 Alphaproteobacteria bacterium
TGTCGTTGACCACCCGAAAGGTTCTTTGGTGTACGGTCAAGGTAGTCAGTGATTTGTAAGACTTCTGCAGCTTCTTTAACGCGGCGCTCAATTTCTGGCGCTGGTGTTTTGGCCTGTTTTAAGCCAAACGCCATGTTCTTAAACACGGTCATGTGTGGATACAAAGCGTAAGTCTGGAACACCATGGCAACGCCACGCTTTGAGGGCGAGACCTCATTTACGACGCGGTCACCAATTTTGAAGGTGCCACCGGAAATTTCTTCCAGTCCAGCAATGGAGCGTAGAAGCGTTGACTTGCCGCAACCTGAAGGCCCGACAAAGACGACGAACTCACCGTCTTCAATTTCTAAATCAACGCCGTGAATAACTTGTACGTTTCCGTATGACTTTGTGATGTTGCTAAGACTTAAGCCGGCCATGATTGTTCCATTTCAGCGATTTGATTTTTAAGTGTCTGTCCAAACTCTGGGTGTTCTTTCGGCAGATGACCCCACAACAATGTGTCGTTGATAAATTCATCAAGATTACCATCCGCAATAAGTGGCGCAAGGCGTTCCATGTTTGGTTCAATGTAAGATATGTTCAGTTTTCCCTGCGCGGATCGACGCGCAAAAACGTACCAGCTTGCTATGGAGCGAATGCCGTAAGTTGGCACTTTTCCAGCCGCAAACACGCCTTCAAGCGTAGGGCGAATGAAGATGGCGAACTTGGCAAATCCATCAGTGCAAATGCGCTCGACCGTGTCGGCGATGTTAACATTGGAAAAACGACGCTCGATTGTTTGCAGATAGGCTTTGGTGTCTAAAGGCAGGTTAGCGGGCAGGGCGGGCAGGACTTCTTCTTGCTCGTAGCCTCTAAAGTGCGCAAGCATCTGCGGGTCGCTCATTAACTGGTCAAAACTGTGAAAACCTGCCAATGCACCTAAGTAAGCTAGGCATGTGTGCCCGCCATTTAGAATGCGAATTTTGGTTTCTTCATAGGGCTCGACATTGTCGGTGAACTCCACACCAACTAAATCAAGCGCTGGTTTTTCAGCCGCAAACTTGTCTTCCACAACCCACTGAATAAAGTCTTCCCCCAGAACTGTCTGACAGTCTTCAAGGCCAAACAATTTGTTGGTCTCTACGCTTAGGCTGGGGTCAAGCTTTGGCGTAATGCGGTCAACCATGGAAGCCGGAAAGCTAACCTTAGCTTCAACCCACGCCAACAATTCTGTATCACCAGCAGCGGTTAGATAAGCTTTAAAATTGGCGTCAAGCAAATGACCGTTAGCGCGCAAGTTATCGCAACACATGATCGTTAATGGCAGAGCGTTTTTGCTTTGGCGCTTCGATAAGCTGTTGCGAAGGTAGGCATATACGGACTTGGCTGTTGTGCCTGAAACCTCTTGGGCAATAAGCGGATCGCTCAGGTCCAGTTTACCGTCACTATCTAGGTAATATCCACTTTCTGTAACCGTAATGGTAACAAGTTTTGTTTCCGGCTTCGCAACCAAATCCTCAGATGCATCTGCATCTATAGACCAATCAGAAAATTCACGGTGGCAACGGACCAAACGATGTTCAGTGGACCCATCCGTCGCGATGGTTTTCAAGACGTAACCGTCTTTGTTCGATGCTTCAATGAATGGAATGCGGTCTTCAGCGCGTAGGTTAACGGCGGCGATGCCCCAACTTAGATCACCTGTTTTTTCCATGTAAGAATCTAGGTAGAAAGCCTGATGAGCGCGATGAAAAGCACCCAAGCCCACATGCACCACACCAACGCCGACGTGTTTAGGGGCATAGGTCGGAATGTATAAATGAAGGCCAGCTTCGGCTGGTTTCAATTTCGCACTCATGAATGTAAAACCTTTTCAGTGGTAACCTTGGGTTTGTTACTTTTACCCAGGTTTGGTAACAGGTTTGACCGTGCGGCGTGCCGATACTCGCCCGGTGTCATATTTTTCATTTTCAGGAACTGTCGGTTAAAGTTTGCAAGGTTTTGAAAGCCGACATCAAAACAAACTGACGAAATGCGCTCTTCGGTTTCAAACAGCATGACGCACGCTTGACCAATACGCAGACGGTTCACAAATTCGGTAAAGCGGCTGCCAGTGGCTGACTGGAAATAGCGGGCAAAGCTGGCTTCGGTCATGCCGATCATCTCCGCAATTTGACCGACAGATAAGTCTGACGCGTAATTGCGGGTTATGTAGTCAATTGCCTCGCCAATTTTTATGTGTTTTTGGTTGTTGGGTGCTTGTGTCAGTTTAACGACCGAAAGGGCAGATTTGTTCTGATGAGCATTCAGCGTGTCCAAGAACGAAAAGAAACGGACAATGCGGTTGATGCCCTTCATTTCGCGCATGTCGTCAAAAAACGCATTTGCCAACTCAAAATCAAAGTCATGAAACTCCACGCCTGACCTTGCCATTTCAAGCAGTGGTCTCAGGTCACGAAACTCCGCAAAGCCCTGCATGATGGCTGCTAGGCCTTTGCCATCAAACTGAATTAGCCTGTCGCGTGTGTTGACACTTTGGTCGCTGTCTTTGCCCGATATATCTTTTTTGGCTGTGTCCTGCGTTACCCAGTTATGGGGCAGGTTAGGCCCCGTCAGGTAAAAACTGCCCGGGCCGAATTCGCCGATGAAATCACCCACAAAGGCTTTGCCCGTTGTCGCTGTAATCAGGTGAAGTTCACACTCTTCATGGGCATGCCAGCGGCATAAATCAGTTGGCCAACCGTGCTCAAGAAAGCGAATGGACTCTTCGCTGCGTTCAACAATTTCAATTTCAGGGTAAATGATCGACATAAGTACCTACCTCAGCACATTTCCGCCGTCGACGCTAAGCGTCTGGGCAGTCATATAGGCAGATTGTTCACTGGCAAGGAACACCGCAACACGAGCCACATCCGCAGGTTTACCCATGTAACCGAGAGGCACTTCCTCGCCAACCAAGCGTTTCTTTTCGCCCAATGGACGGTTTTCAAACTTGGCGAACAAGGCATCAACCGTTCCCCACATGGGTGTGTCGATAACACCGGGAGAGATAGCATTCACGCGGATTTTATGATCAGCCAACCCCAAGGCAGCAGATTGTGTGTAGGAGATGACAGCGGCTTTTGTCGCACAATAATGCGCTACGAGCGCTTCACCGCGATGACCCGCTTGGCTGGCCATGTTGATGATTGACCCAGCTTGTTTATTCGACACCATCGACTTGGCTGTGGCTTGCATCAGCGCGTACATGGCCCTGACATTTAGGCCAAACAAACGGTCATACTGGTCTAGATCAGCTTCCAAGACAGAGCCCATGTCGAACAAGGCTGCGTTATTGAACAACACGTCTGGTTTGATCTTGTCGACCCACTCCACGCAGTCTTGAAGACCTTGGGCATCGAGTAAGTCAAAGGGTTGATAGGTTACTACGTCGCTATGAGCATAAGACGCGTTGACATCCGTCGCATAAACCGTCGCACCCATGGCCAAGAAGTGTCCGCACACACTTTGACCAATGCCACCGTTGGCACCTGTCACCAGACAAACTTTGCCTGTCAGGTCAGTGGGTGCAGCCAAGGATGATGCGACGGTTGGTGTCACTTCACAGCCCCAAAGGTTAGACCCGCAACAAGCTGCTTCTGACAGAACCAGCCGAGCACAACGATTGGTGCGATGGCAGCGGTTGATACAGCTGACAGACGACCGAAGAACAAGCCCTCTGGTGCGCGGTTGCCCTCAATCAATGTTGAAAGCGTTGCGGCGTCGATGGTGGTCAGGCGAACGGTCCAGTAAGCTTCGTTCCAACAGAAGATGAAGGTAAGCAGCGCAGTTGAGGCAATACCACCCCATGCCAACGGTAGAACGATTTCGCGAATTTCTGCCCAAGTCGAAGCACCGTCCATACGGCTGGCTTCCAGAATTTCTTTGGGAACTTCCTTGAAGTAGGTGAACAGCATCCACATGGCGATTGGCAAATTGATAAGACAAAGAACCATGATGATCAGGAAGTGTGTGTCATAGATGCCCAAGAAGTTCTTGGTCAAAAATGTCATTGGGTACAGTACTGCTGCCGCTGGAAGCATTTTTGTTGAGAGCATCCAGATCAAAATGTCTTTGGTACGCTTGGTTGGCGAAAAGGCCATGGCGTAGGCACTTGGTACGGCGACAAACAACGTAAAGAGGGTGGCAAAGGTGCTGGTGATGACGGAGTTAATGGCGAAGCGCCAATAATCGTAGTTGTCCGTCATGTTGGTGTAGTTTTCCAACGTGGGCGTGAAGAAAAACAGGAACTCGGGCTTCACAGCGTCACTGTCGGTTTTAAAGCTGGTGAACACCAGCCAAAAAATAGGGAAGAAAAACAACAGTCCAACACCCCAAGCAAGGACAGGGATAAGGATTTTGCTAAGTTTACTTTCAGTTTTTACCGCGGCCATAATCTTTTTCCTTTGTCCCTAATCCATCAAATTCTTGCCGACCATCCGTAATAGGAAGATCGCAACGATGTTCGCAAGGATAACGGCGATGATGCCTGTGGCACTTGCTGCACCAATATTGTTAAAACTGAACTCACCAATCAGATAAGGCAGGTTCTTGTTACCACTACCGCGGCTGACAATTTCAATCTCTGCGTAAAGCGAGAGGTGGAATATGGCTTGGATCATCACCACAATGGCAATTGGTCGCGCAAGGTGAGGCAGCGTCAGGTTTCTGAACTGTGACCAAGCACCGGCACCGTCTAACAGGGCCGCCTCTTTCTGTTCTTGATCTTCCGACTGTAGCGAGGTCATGAAAATAAGCACAGCAAAAGGCGTCCATTGCCAAACCACCATAATGATGACCGCGATGATTGAGGTTTGTGTCGCCCTGAACGAGATCGCCTCAATGTTTGGCCATAAGGCGAAGAAAGAACCAATGAGTGGCACGCCTTCCAAGGCTGTTACCAAGTCATTGATGCCAGCGACAGCGATGCCGTTTAAACCCAACACAGGGTCAAGGATCATGTTGATCCATAAAACCGCATTAACTGCGGGCATGACGAAAAACGGAGAGATCAACAGCACGCGAACAATGCCACGACCAGGGAAAGCGCGGTTGACCATCAAAGCGATAGCTAGACCCAAAATCACGGTCAGGAAGACGATGGAGCAAACGATGATCAGGCTGTTCTGCAGGGCAAAGACAAAGTCCTTGGCTTTGAAAAGAACGTATTCGTAGTTACCAAAGCCGCGGAAGTTGGCAATGTCAGGCGTTGTCCATTCCGGCTTGCGCAGGTTGTTCAACACATAGCGAATGAACGAGAAGAACAGGGTCATGCTGAGTGGCACGATCATCCAAACCAGCAAGAGGATTATACTGGGGGCCTGAAGCAGTCTGGCCGTTTTTCTATTCATTAGAGTCCACCTTATTCAGTACGATCCAAATTGTGTGATCTTATTTGAAATGAAAAAGCCAAAAAGGGTTTCCATTTCAAATATTACTTTAACAGTTTTGGATTAAAAAAAGGCGGACACGTTCATGACCGCCTTCCACAGCTTGATCCTTGGTGAAAAAAAGCGCTAACACCTAAACATTAGCGCTTCATTTCCAGGAGGATTTTAGTAGTAGCCAGCTTCTGACATGATCGCATCAGCAGCAGCTTGTGAAGCAGCTAGAGCTTCGTCAACTGACTTAGCGCCTGATAGAGCAGCAGCGATTTCTTGTGCAACCGCACCACCAACTTCTGGGAACTCAGGAATTGCAGCGAACTGTACGCCAACGTATGGCTTCAGGTCAGTTGCAGCTGGTGCAGCAGACTCAATAGCAGCCATTTCAGCAGCAGCAAACTTAGCTACAGCTTGGAACTCTGGGTATGCATAAGTTGATGCACGTGTACCTGTTGGTACTTTGCCCCAACCGAAGTCTGGGTGATCAGCAACAGCTTTGATGTATGCTTTTGAAGTTGCCCACTCGATGAATGCTTTAGAAGCATCAGCGTTTGGTGAACCAGCAGGAACGGCCATTGCCCATGCCCACAACCAGTTTGCACCAACTGGGTTACCAGCGTTTGGCGACTGTGCGTATGCAACACCGTCAACTTCTAGGAATGAAGCAGCGATTGTCGCGTCAATCCACATGCCACACTTGCCTTCGTTGTAAAGCGCCAAGATTTCGTTGAAGCTGTTACCTTCAGATCCTGGAGGACCGTAAGAACCCAATAGATCAACGTAGAAGTTGATTGCAGCTTTCCACTCGTCAGACTCAAGCGTTGGACGCATGTCTTTGTCGAACCATGCACCACCGAAAGAGTTAACAACTGTGGTTACGAATGCCATGTTGTCACCCCAACCTGGCTTACCACGTAGACATGCGCCATAAACGCCGTTGTCTGGGTCATGCATCGCT
>JBMYWL010000100.1:0-6287 GCA_049607365.1 Alphaproteobacteria bacterium
GTAATCGGCGCTGGCTATAAATTACACGACCGCTTGCTGCGCGCCGCCATGGTTGGTGTCACGAAGAAGGTTTAGGTCAACTTTATAGAACGTTGTTCTCAATATAAATTTCGCTTCACGAAATTCACTCGAACTGACATTTTTGTCTTTGTCACATCGAGTGTTTCGTGAGGGTCAAAGACCCGTTCGAAATGTATCGAGATGCCAGAAGTAAATGGAGCCTAAATGACCAGACAAACCTACATAAAAATCTGTGAGACTTTCGGTTCGGTCATTGCCATTGTTTACGCCCTGTTGATAGCCTCCAACACTGGTAACGAGGTTTTGGGTTTCACTTTGTTGCTGGTGTCAGCTTTGGCGTTTTCGGTTTGGGCAGTACTTGACAAACGCTGGGCGTTTTTGGTGTTGCAGGCGTTTTACATTGCAACGGCCTTACTGGGCATTTGGCGCTGGGGTTAATTTGTTAGCGTCATTCAACCTGAATTTGGGTTGTTATGTTTTTCTGGAGTTGCGGTACGGTAACCTTCAACTCTTGGTCATTTTTTTTCTTTTGATTCTTTGTGAAGCTTAGATTTCCCAAAACCTCATCCTGTTGAACTTGCGACAGAAAATCTTTGTTGTAATGAAGCGGCCCCCAGCAATTATATTCAAAGTAGCGAATATCAGCTGGGCTGTTCTCACCAAGAACCAAACCGACCAACACATTATTCTGAACCTTAACCCCAAAGAAATTGCTCATTGGACCGTCATCGTCTGCCTCGCTTTTTAGTCGGTCGAGAGGGTAGTCTTCGTCACAATTTGCGACTTCAAACAATGTCGGAAAGTTGCCAATCAAGGATTTGGTTGCCGAATATCTAACTGATAAACACGAGCCGTTTTCTCCAAATTTTGTCCTTGAGATCTTGTCAATTCTTGCGAAACCTAGTGCCGTTGTTTCTTCGGAAAATAAATCTGGACCATATCCCGGAGCATACGAACAAGCCAGCGATGAATTTGGGGAGCTTAAAAAGGCAATAAAGCTGATCAGAACTGTGAAGTGTTTAGCGCTCATTGGTAGTTTCCAAATTTTTGATGCCGTTGGTCGAACTAAGATAGATCTGAATTGGTTTTAAACCTTAGATTAACCTAATTACCATCAGCTATCTACTATTTACAAAGCGACTATATACGTCTGGGTCTTGTCATTAAAAACTAGCAGACTATATAGACCTTCAGATTAGAAGTTTAAGTCCTTTTTTAAAGGGGGAAATCACCAGCATTCGATTGCGGAGACCCCTTGAAAAAGCTTAAGCCGACCACATATTAGATCAGTATCTCATGGCAGAGACGACCACCGACAGGTGCTTAAACAAGGCCGCGAAGCTCGTCTGCTAGAACAAAAGGAAATAAACATGGGTAAAATTATTGGTATCGACCTCGGTACAACAAACTCTTGCGTAGCTGTAATGGAAGGCTCGGAGCCTAAAGTTATCGAGAACGCAGAAGGTGTTCGCACCACCCCGTCTATCGTGGGTTTTTCTGAAACAGAACGTTTGGTGGGCGAGCCCGCAAAACGTCAGGCTGTTACAAACCCGGCAAACACGCTTTATGCTGTAAAGCGTCTTATCGGTCGTCGTTTTGATGACCCAATGACACAAAAAGACATCGACATGGTGCCTTTCACAATCGCGAAAGCCGCAAACGGTGACGCATGGTTGGAAGCACGTGGCGAGAAATACTCACCAAGTCAGGTGTCGGCTTTCATTCTACAGAAAATGAAAGAGACCGCAGAATCCTATCTAGGTGAAGAAGTAACTGAAGCGGTTATCACTGTTCCTGCATATTTCAATGACTCGCAGCGTCAAGCAACCAAAGACGCGGGTAAAATCGCTGGTTTGGATGTTAAGCGCATCATCAACGAGCCAACAGCGGCTGCGCTTGCTTATGGCTTGGACAAAAAAGAAGGCGGCAAAATCGCGGTTTACGACCTTGGTGGTGGTACCTTCGACGTGTCGATCCTTGAAATTGGCGACGGTGTCTTTGAAGTTCTTTCAACCAATGGCGATACGTTCCTTGGTGGTGAAGACTTCGACATGCGCATCATCAACTATCTTGCTGATGAATTTGCCAAAGAGAACAACGGTCTTGACCTTCGTAAAGATCAGATGGCTTTGCAGCGTTTGAAAGAAGCAGCAGAAAAAGCGAAGAAAGAGCTTTCTTCATCTGCTGAAACTGAAGTGAACTTGCCATACGTAACAGCGGATGCGACAGGCCCAAAACACCTGAACATCAAGCTTTCACGTGCTAAGCTGGAATCTTTGGTGGATGACTTGATCACCCGCACAAAAGGCCCAATGCAGGCGGCGTTGAAAGATGCTGGCATGTCAGCTGGTGAAATCGATGATGTTATTTTGGTTGGCGGCATGACCCGCATGCCAAAGGTTATCGAGACTGTGAAAACCTTCTTCGGTCGCGAGCCACATCGTGGTGTGAACCCTGATGAAGTTGTTGCACTTGGTGCGGCGGTTCAGGGTGGTGTTTTTGCTGGTACAGTGAAAGACGTTGTTCTTCTTGACGTAACACCTTTGTCACTTGGTATCGAGACACTTGGCGGCGTAATGACCAAGTTGATCGACCGTAACACGACCATTCCGGCGCGTAAGTCTCAGACATTCTCAACGGCTGATGACAACCAAACCGCTGTGACCATTCGTGTTGGTCAGGGCGAGCGTGAAATGATGGGCGACAACAAAATGCTGGGTCAGTTTGATTTGGTTGGCATTCCGTCAGCGCCACGTGGTGTTCCGCAGATTGAGGTGACGTTCGACATCGACTCAAACGGCATCGTGAACGTGTCTGCCAAAGACAAGGGCACAGGCAAAGAACAGCAGATCCGCATTCAGGCATCTGGTGGTTTGTCGGACGATGACATCGAGAAGATGGTGCAGGACGCGGAAGCAAACGAAACTGCTGACAAAGAACGTCGCGCAGCCGTTGAAGCCCGTAACCAAGCTGACAGTTTGGTCTACTCGACAGAGAAGACACTTGAAGAAGCTGGTGACAAGGTTGATGCCGGTGACAAAAAAGAAACCGAAGACGCAATTGCTGCTGTGAAAGAGGCCCTTCAGGGTGATGACACAGCGAAGATTGAAGAAGCAACTCAGGTGCTGACCCAAGCGGCGATGAAAGTTGGCCAAGCCATGTATCAGGCTGAGCAGGCGGCGTCGGAAGCTTCAGGTCAAGCAGATGGTGGTCCAGATGGTTCAGCTGGCGCTGAAGACGTTGTCGACGCTGACTTCGAAGAAGTTAAAGAAGATGCTTCATCTGACGACAATAAGTCAGCTTAAGCTGTCACGGTAAAATAAGCATATAACGGGGGTGGGCTGAAAGGCTTCGCCCCCGTTTTGTTGCTGACATAAGGGTAAAATGCCATGGCTAAGCAAGACTACTATGATCTTCTGGGTGTTGAAAAAGGCGCTGATGAAAAAGCGTTGAAATCTGCCTTTCGCAAGAAGGCGATGCAGTACCACCCCGACCGCAATAAGGACGAGGGTGCTGAAACCAAGTTCAAAGAGATCAACGAAGCTTACGAAATTCTGAAAGACCCGCAAAAACGTGCGGCTTACGATCAGTACGGTCATGCTGCTTTCGAGCAAGGCGGTATGGGCGGCGGCGGTTTCGGCGGCGGTGGCGGGTTCAGTGGTTTCTCCGACATATTCGAAGACATGTTCGGCAACTTCGGTGGCGGCGGTGGTCGTCAACGTGGCCAAAACCATCGCGGTGCGGATTTGCAGTACAACATGCAAATTAACCTTGAAGATGCGTTTGAGGGTAAAACCTCTCAAGTGCGCATTCCAACATCCGCGGCTTGTGGCTCGTGTGATGGTTCCGGTGCTGAAGCTGGCTCTCAGCCAGTCACATGTTCATCTTGTGGTGGACGTGGAAAAGTACGCGCGCAACAAGGCTTTTTTACAGTAGAACGCGCTTGCCCGACGTGTCAGGGCGCAGGGGAAACCATTTCCAACCCGTGTAAGTCATGCTCCGGCCAAGGCCGCGTACAAAAAGACAAAACGCTGAATGTTAACATTCCGGCTGGTGTTGAAGACGGTACGCGCATTCGCTTGGGCGGTGAAGGTGAGGCTGGACTTCGTGGTGCGCCATCGGGTGATTTATACATTTTCTTGAACATGAGCGCGCATGACATTTTTGACCGTGAAGGCGCTGATCTGTTTGTGGATGTACCAATCGCTATGACCAAGGCAGCCTTGGGTGGTCAAATCGAGGTGCCATCAATTGACGGCACACGCTCGCGTATCTCCATTCCGGCGGGCACACAAAGCGGCAAACAGTTCCGCTTGCGTGGCAAAGGCATGTCAATTTACCAGCGGTCAAACCGTGGAGATCTTTACGTTAAGGTGTTGGTGGAAACCCCGACCAAGCTTAACAAACGACAGCGTGAGTTGTTGGAAGAGTTTGACAAGGAAGCCAGCACATCACCTGAAAGCGACAGCTTTTTTGACAAGATGAAAAGCGTGTTCAAAGATTAGTCTTTAAGCATGTCTGTGAAATAAAAAAGGGCGTCTAAAACAGACGCCCTTTTTTGTATTCAATTCCAAAGTTTGGTTTTAGTACCAGGCTTTTACAGGCTCTTTACCCGAACGCAGGTCGTGGCAGTGGTGGCCTTGTGACAGGTTGCTGTGACTGTGACAGATGTTGCCAACTGACGCATGGTCGATTGAATCAAGGTGAGTACCCGGGTGAACGATGTTGCTGTTTTGTGAGCAACCGGCTGTAATTGCGACCAACACGGCGGCAACTAAGCCCAAAGTCAATTTTGCTTTCATAGGTCAAGCTTCTCTGTTTAATTTCAAATTGTTGCGAATAGAATAAGTCGATTGGGCTGAACCACCAAACCTCAGCTGGTTAAACTCAATCTGAGGCAATTGGTGGTACACTAACACCTATATCTCGTTGCAAAGTGAGTTGTATGGTTGATTTGAGACGTAAAATATCCGAATCGATTCATGAATTTGCGGTCCATTATGGCATCGCAACTCACGGCATGGGACCTATAAGCCGAATGACCATTGCATGCCCAAACGGTCGGGGTTAAGACATGGCCTTAGTAGCAAGAAAGGCCTTAGGGTCTGTTCGTTTGCGAATGCGGAGAGTTGGCCGAGTGGCTTAAGGCGCACGCTTGGAAAGCGTGTGTAGGCTAATCCCCTACCGAGGGTTCGAATCCCTCACTCTCCGCCAACCACATTTCTCAGTTTTGTGACACCCTAGTTGGCGATCGTGGTTGAAATGATTTGAAATAGAGAAATGGATTTTTGATCATTCACTTATCAAAAATCCACGAATGTTTAATTCAAGCCGTTTGTTCTGACAGTGCTAGAGGAGCGGTTAGTTTTTTGATCTGCTCTCTGAGCCATATATGGGCGGCTTCAGTCTGATATTTCTTATTCCAGGACATAAGATAATGTTGCTGCATAGGTGGCATCGGCCAGTCCAGTATTTGTAGGTGATGGCGCTTTGCTACGGCTTGGGCATGTATCTTAGGTGCAAAGCCGATATAATCGCTTTCTGCGACTAAGTTGAAAATCGAATTCAAAGAGTTGACGGTGCATTTGTCCTTTTCTTGCGAGTTTCGCCAAATTTTTATTTTCTCGCTGTTTTTAAGCTGCCCAGGCATCATGCGTATCGTCACACGATGCTCACTTTTTAGCTGGTCGACTGTAATCTGACCTTGAATACGTGGGTGAGCGTTGCGAGCAATTACACAAATGTCTGATGAAAACAACAAGTCGTTTGAAATTTCGGCGTGTTGGCTTGGTAATAAAAACAGAGCGAGGTCAGCTTCGTCGCTTATCAACGCCTCTTCGATAGAGTAACGTTGCGGTGGAATGAATTCAAGCTGTATCGAAGTTGCTTCAAGTGCTCTAAGCAGCTTTGGAATGATCAAAATTTCCGTGGTATCACTAATGATCAATCGGAATTTCTTTTCACTTGTTGAGGGGTCAAACCCTTGTTCGGGGTCAATGGTGTTTTCAACAAGTTTAAGCGCTTCCTGAACCGAGGCTATTATTTCATCAGCTTTTGGTGTCGGAACCATGCTGTTTCCGCTGCGCACAAACAATCGGTCATCCAGTTGGGCGCGCAGTCGAGCTAAAGCGTTGGAAACAGATGGTTGGCTTACATCAAGTAATTTTGCGGTCTTGGAAATATTACGTGTCGAATAAATCGTATTGAAAGTAACAAGAAGGTTTAAATCAAACTTTCTAACATTCATAAAAAAGATACCCCTTATA
>JBMYWL010000101.1:0-6230 GCA_049607365.1 Alphaproteobacteria bacterium
TAAGCCCCAAGTTTTAACTTGGCCGCAACACGTGCCAAGGTCCAACGTGCTTCATAATCAGCTTCTTTGCCAACCAAAACAGCCGCCAGCCCACCAACTTCGTTTGGCAAAGTGCAAACTTGCCCTGCATTCGCAGTAAAACCTTCACGCGACACCCATTGCTTTGCTTCATCTGAAGCACCAGAAATCCAGCTTGCAAATTCTTCTTTTGAAAACAAATAGATAGGGACTGAATTTGTTGGTTTTTCAGTTGTAATTGTCATGTCTCAAAGTCCCATATCTGGAAATTCATGCAGGCCATCTTCACCCAAAGGCAAAGGTTTAACCCATGAAACCTGCTTCATCTTAAGCGGCGCATACAAATGTGGGAACAACGCATCATCTCGGCTTTTTTCCCATTTCAGGGCATCACCCACGTTTTTTGGGTCTACGGCAACCAACAACAAATCTGTTTCTCCCGCGCGGTGTTTTGATGCTGAAACCGCGATCTGACTGGCCGTTGAAAAATGCAGGAAACCGTCGCGTGTATCATCGGCAGAACCTGTGTAAGCACCTGCTGCTTCAGCTTGCTTCCAGTCTGCAATACGTACCATCGTATAAATAGCTTCCATCACGCTTCTTCTTTCTTTGTTGTCGCACCCTGTTTCCAACCGCGATCAGATTGTTGCCAATACGTTAAGTCCAAACCGGCGTCTTTCAGTTTCACCCAAACCTGACGTGCTTGCTGAACCATGTCACCGTCAAGCCCGTTGAACATAAGTGCGCAAACCTCAAGGTCGGCGATTTGCTCTGCATCTGCCGGAAAACTTCCATCAGCAAAAAAAGCGTAGGAACTTTGGTTTATGTTTTCAAAGTTCTGGGTCAACCAAATGGGCTGCAATTCCGGCGAACCTTCAACTGAAGACCCATGCGGTAAAAAGCCTTTGTCGTTATAAACCCACAACAAGGTGTTTATGCTTTTCAGCCTGTCTTTTTCAGGAATGACCACCGTTGCCCGCTTACCGCGCTCGATTGTCTTTTCCAACATAATAGGCAAAGACTGTTCTAAAGCGGATTTGGTCAGGTGGTAAAAGCGAACATCAACAGACATATGAAAATCAATAAGCCATTGCGGTTGCGTCGTTCAACAAGGACTGATTGTAATGCAACATGCGGTCATGACCACGACCTAACAGCTCAAACTCTGCCGTCGCACAGTTTTTAGCGCCTGAAACACGTGTGTGGTCAATACCGCTTAAACCGCAGATCGCCGCTTTCAACACCAAACCATGGGCAATAACCAAATGCGTCCCTTCCGTATCTCCATCTGCTTCATGACCACGTAACAGATCAATCGCTGACAGAATACGCTCCACAAAATCCCACCAAGTTTCTGCATTTGGTGGTGTGAATTCACCCATAAACCAAGCGTTCATGTGTTCTGCGTGTTCGCGTTGAATGTCGGCATAGTACGAGCCAGACCAGTCACCAACATGAATTTCACGCCACAAGGGTTCTGGTCGTGCATCCGGAAAGCCCAAAAAACGGGCCGTATCAACCGTTCGGTCCAAATCAGAACAAGTCACAGACTTGAAGATGCGCCCAACAAAATTTGGGGCCATGGCTTTTGCTTGTGCAATGCCTTTGTCGGACAAGGGGGAATTTGCCTGCCCCTGCATACGGCCAGCCGCGTTCCAAGTTGTTTCGCCGTGGCGGATAATGAGTAATTTTGAAGCCATGGTTAATTTACCAACCGCCCTTTTCCAGCCAAGCGTCCATGGTTGCCTGTCTGTCGTTGCCCCAAAAAGGCTCACCATCAATGACAAAGAACGGTGCACCAAACACACCCTTTTCGCTGATGGCTGTTTGGGTTTCGTCCCGCAAGCGATCTTTCACGTCAGCGCTTTGCATTTTTTCGGCCAATGAAGCGACGTCAATGCCAATAGATGTTGCAATCTCGAGCACCAGGTCAGCTGTGCCAACCGGAACACCCTCCCCGAAGGTTTTGGCAAAAATAGCTTTCGCTAATGACTTGGCTACCTCTGGTTGGTCATCAACCAAAGCATAAAACGCGCGTCCAGCGGCCACCGCCATAAACGGAAACGGGCTTGGCATGGTAAACGGCACATCCATCAATCTGGCTGTGCGTTTCATATCATGCAGGGAATAGGCACCTTTCTTCGGGTAGTCGACCAGTGGACGTGTGCCCTCCTCCTTGAAGACAGCCCCCAGCAAAAACGGCTTCCAGACAACTTCAGCAGCATGCTTTTTTGCCAAATCATCCACCCAGTGCGACGCAAAATAAGCGTATGGACTTGCGTACTCAAAATAAAACTCAATCTGTTTTTTTGTCATCTCATTCGTCCAATTCGTTACAAAATAAAGGCTGCCGCCAGACCCAAAAAGGCGACAAACCCGACCACATCGGTCACTGTTGTCAGGAAAACACCGGACGCATTAGCGGGGTCAATGCCAAAACGGTCAAGTATCAGTGGAATTAGCGCACCACCGAGAGCGGCGACAAACATGTTCACAACCATGGCAATGGCAATGACCACAGCAAGTGTCGTTTGCCCGAACCAAATCCAGGCAATAATGGACACAATAAAGGCAAACACAATACCGTTGATCGAACCGATCAACATTTCCTTACCAACAAATCTTAAAGCTGTAGCGCGGGTCAAATCTCGCATTGCCATACCGCGAATTGCAACCGTCAGGGTTTGGGTTCCGGCATTTCCGCCCATGGAAGCCACGATCGGCATAAGAATGGCCAGCGCCACCACTTTTTCCAGCGAGTCTGAAAATAAGCCGATTACGAGTGAGGCCAAGACGGCCGTCGCCAAGTTCAACAACAACCACGGAAATCGGTTTTGGGCTGTGCTTCTGGCGTTCGCGAAAAAGTCCGCCTCAGAACCCAAACCCGCAAGCTTAAGCAAATCGTCTTCTGCTTCTTCATCAATTACGTGGACCACATCATCAACGGTGACGACACCCACAAGACGCTCGTTGTCGTCAACAATTGGGGCCGACACAAGCGCGTATTGACGAAACTCGTGAGCCGTTTCTTCTTGGTCCAGTGTCGGTGCCATGGTGTGCAGGTCGGTCGACATTATCTGGCTTAGTTTGGTTTTTCTGGCCGAACGCAACACGCGTGACACGGACATAACACCAACAGGTTTTTGCCCCGCTTCCACCACGTAGATGTCATGGAAATCGTCCGGTAGATCTTTAGCGTTTCGCAGGTGGTCAATCGCCTGACCCACCGACCAAGAGGCTGGCATTGTCACAAAGTCCTGTGACATCAAACGACCAGCAGACTCTTCCGGATACGACAGCGCATCTTCAATCAGTGCCCGGTCTTGGGCTGGAACTGCGGTTAGAACCTCTCGCTGAACATCCTCATCAAAATCTTCAATCAGGTCAACGGCGTCATCGGTCTCCAGCTCACCAAGTGCCACACCCAAATTTTCAGGCGTGAAAGTTCCAAGCACCTCTTCCCTGACCTGACCTTCCAAAAAGGTAAGGGTTTCAGAGTCCATGAGCGGACCAACGCGCTCCGCCAAATCGATACGTTTATCGCGCGGTAAAAACTCGAACAGGTCCGCCAGATCAGCCGGGTGCAATGCTGTAATCTGGGCTTCAAGTGACAAATTGTCACCCAACTCAATCGCCGTGGAAACGTCATCAATCACCAATTCAGCTGGCGACAAATCATCACCCGACAAGCGACGCTTATCGACTGTTAATTCATCCAACTGACTTTGAACTGAATTCTCGCTTTCCAACATGTCCTCTTTTTACAGCAATAAAACGCTTGCGCAGCGGCTTATTTTTCAAAGCTGCTAAAGTCCCAAAAAACCGAATGGGTTAGGCTTAAAGCCCTGCCCACGCCTTATCTGGATTTCGCGTGATATTCCACGTTTGGTTCCATTGCCGTCGCAGAGGCCATTCGGTTGCTCATGTTGTAAAAACCTGCAACTGACACGATGTCCCAAATGTCGCGGTCATCAAAACCAACATCGCGAAGTTTCTGCCTGTCAGCCTCTTCAATTTTGGCACTGCTTTCGGTCATAAGAACCGCAAAGTCCAACATAGCGCGTTGACGTGCGTCCAAGGGGGCTACGCGATAGTTCATCACCAACATTTCCCCCAGCACCGGGTTTCCTGAAAGCTCCCGCACCGCCTGACCGTGGCTGGCAAGACAATAAAAGCACCTGTTTACGGCTGACACGACAACGGCGATCATTTCACGCTCCAGTTTCGACAAGCCGCTGTCACCCAACATCAAGTCATTGTACATGGCAGAGAAGGCATTCAGCTTGTTGATGTCAAAAGCGTAAGCTTGCAAGACATTGGGCACGAGACCCAGTTTTTCCTGACAAATATCAAAGAACTTTTGGGTGGCCTCTGGAAGCGGGTCGACCATGGGTAGATTAAGGGCAGTTGGTAAATTCTTCACTTTTGACATCTGTTACCTTGGCTAAATTGGTGCGAAAATGGCTTTTAATTTGAGCGAATAAGATTGCACTTTTTTGAGCTAAATCCTAGAATTAAGATTGGTTTTAAGGGCTTTTCTGGCGGGTACTGCTTAATGGATGAAATACTGTTAATTGTCGTTTTGGTCGTGTTGGCCGTTTTTGTGCTGCCCATCATCGCGCTTGTTAAAACATCTGGCCTACGCCGTGAAATAGAAAAACTGAAGTCAGATGTCAGAGCCTTAAAGCGCGAACAGCCTGACCCAAATACTCAGCAAGCACACTCAAATTCAGAAAAATCGGCCGGTCTTGTAACATCAAAATCGATTAAGTCTGCAGTCATTAAGGAACCCCCTGTTGTCCCACGGGTTGTCGCGCCTGAAGTTCCCCCGGAAGATTCTTCGGTTGTTACCTCGGCCACAACATCGCCAGTGACCAAAGGTCTTGTGACCAACAAAAAAATTCCCGCTGAAGATGTTCAAGCCAACGAAATTTTATCCCAAAGCACTCAACCTGACACCAGATCATACAAGGCGCTGCAGCCAACATCTGTAAAAGAACAAAAGCCAAGCGAACCAACCTTCTTCGACCGCATGATTGAAAATGTGAAAGAAAACTGGCTCATTTGGCTTGGTGGACTGTCGCTCGCCGTTGGTGGATTGTACATCGTTCAATATGGCATTGAGCGCGGATTTTTGGGGCCATTGGCGCGTGTGTTAACAGCTGTCGGCTTCGGCGCTTTACTTATATTTGCGGCTGAATGGTTAAGGCGTAAACAACCCAACCAACAAGTCGGTTTCTACACCGTGTCCGTCATGTTTGCATCCGGCGGTATTGCCACGCTTTTTGGCGCTGCGGTTTCTGCTCACCTAATGTACGGTTTTACAAGCGCATCAATTGGCTTCTTGTCGATGGTTGCCGTTGCCTTTGTGGCGATTGCAGGTGGTTTGATTTACGGACCCGTACTCGCTGTCATCGGTATTTTGGGTGCATTCGTTTCACCTCTGTTGGTTGATGGTGGCGGACCAAACCCAATTTTGTTTGCCTACTTCTTGGTCATTCTTCTCGCTGCTCTGTTTGTCGAACGCATCCAGAAATGGATATGGCTTTCAACGCTGGGCGTCGCGGGAACGGTTTTTTGGGGATACATACTCCACTATAGCGACACCAGCCAATCTCTGTTGGGGTTCTATGCCCTTGGCATAATCATACTCACCACATGCATTCCCGCATTCGGATTTCCGCCCAAAAACGCGAAAGACGGCTGGGTGTCAATTCGCAGTTTCTTGAAAATCAGCAGTCATTATCCCACTGTCTTGGCCGTCTTAACAACTGTGGTTTCAACTTTATTGATTGTCATGGCCAGTGAGGACAGCACCACCCTTTGGAAGTCTTCCCTTCTTATACTAACCGCACTGTTCGCTCTGTCGATGTTCACCAATCGTCGCGCCCAAAACCTTGACCAGTACGCACTCATTTTTGCTGTAGGCATTCTGGGGTTGATTACAAATGTTGCCAGCAAGTACGCGTTTGTAAACATTCAAGCTGATCGCACTGACATTTTGGCTGCTTACTTTCCATATATTGCTGGCGCGTTCACGGCGGTACTCATCGCTTCACTGGCTAACCTGGTCTTACGCCTACAATCCAGCCGGCGACCCATGTATTGGTCAACTTTGACCGCTGGCTTCCCCTTGGTCAGCTTCCCCATATGCTGGCTCGTTTGGGGCAACACGACTGTAGCCTCCACCCTATGGCCAAACCTTTGGGTCG
>JBMYWL010000102.1:0-6178 GCA_049607365.1 Alphaproteobacteria bacterium
TGTACTTATAAATCCGAAGAATAAAGTCACAAACAAGCCGATTGCTGTTGCACCAAATACCAAACCCCACGCGAGTTGAAACTCGAACTCAAAGATTCGCGTTACAAGTTGGTAAGATGCAAAGGTTCCAAGCAAACAAGCGGTGAAACCCGCGACAAGACCCAGCAATCCGTACTCGATCAAAAACCCGAATAATAACTGTTTTCTGGTGGAGCCCAAAACTTTAAGCACAACGGTTTCATATTTACGTCTTTGTCTGCCGGCTGCCAATGCCCCCGCCAGCACAAACACACCAGCGATAAGTGCCAAGCTGGCGATCAAGGCGATCGAGTTTGCTAGTTTCGACAGTAAGCCCTGCACCTGCTCCAGAATATAACGGATACGTATAATGGTCAGATTTGGAAATTCATCTATCAACTGCTTTTCGATTGCGTCTTCGTTCACTTGATCGGTTTCAAGTGTTGCCAAATTCATTTGCGGCGCTTTGGAAATGATGCCTGGTGAGAACACCAGCAAGAAATTTATTTGCAAGGTTCTAAAGTCGATTGCGCGCAAAGACGAAATCTCGGCTTGTATCTCTCGACCTAACAAGTTGACCGTTAAGGTGTCGCCCAATTTCAAGCCCAAGCCTTGGGCGATTTTCTCGTCAATCGACACCAACTGCTTACCCGCGTAGTCAGCTGGCCACCACTCGCCCGCCGTTAAGTTCGTCCCCTTTGGCATTTGTTCAGACCACGTAATGCCACGTGATGAGTTTCCATCGACCATCCACGCTATGTCTTCCGGCACATCATATGAGCTGGGATCACGCCCGTTTATCTTTGAAATCTTACCACGCATCATGGGTGTACGATCGTACGTTTTAATGTCCGGCGTTGCTTCTGCCAAAGCATCAAACGTCGCGGTTTGGGACTTCTTCATATCCATGATGAAAAACGATGGAATGTTCTCGGGCAGGTTTTCGGAAATTTGACTTCGCAAGTTTGCTTGCGTCAAACCAATGATCACCAACAAGGTCAAACCCAAGCCCAGCGACAACACGACAGATGGCGTTGGTGCCCCCGGACGGATAAGGTTGGCCAGAGCAAAGCGCAGTAATGGCTTTTTCGGGCGCGGTAAAACTTTCACCAACAGCTGAATAAGCCAAGCAATGAGCAAAAACAAACCCATGGCCACAACCGAACTTACAATAAAGATGGCGGCAATGGTTTGTGCGCTTGAGGTTAAGATGGCCAAGGCGAACATAAGCGCCAGTGTTAAACCCGCCAGCAAAATCGCCAGCTTGGACGCTTTACCCAAAGCACTGGAATTCGGGTCCCTGAACAATTGTGCCGCTGGTGTTTTTGCACTTTTTGAAATCGGCAGAATTGAAAAGCCAATCGCTGTTAAAAACCCAAAACATGCAGCCAACGCCAATGCTGGAAAGTCTATTCCCGCAACCAGATCAAGGTTTAAGCTTGCAGATAAAACCGGCAACATCAAAGCAGGTGCCAAAACGCCTATCAACAATCCAAGGCTTATGCCAAGGCTGGACAGCAACAACACTTGTATAAGGTAAATAACCTGAACCTGCGCCAGACTTGCGCCCAAGCTTTTGAAGGTGGCAAGCGTAGGAACCTTTGATGTCATGTAAGCGGTCACTGCGTTGGCAACCCCGACACCACCAACCAGCAACACCGACAAGCCGACAAGGGTTAAGAACATGGCCAAACGCTCAACAAACTCTTTGGTTTGTGGACTTGCATCAGCGAGTGTTTTTACGCGCCAACCGGCATCCGGAAATTGGCCTTTCAATGTCTCAGACACGAGCGTCGCGTTTGCCGTTTCAGGCAATTTCAAACGGTAGTAGTATGAAATCAGACTGCCTGGCTGGACCAACCCAGTTTTTGCCAACCCTGCTTTAGAAATCAGTACGCGTGGACCAATATTAAAACCGCGAATAGCGCGATCTGTTTCTCGGGTGATAACGCCGCGAATTTCAAACTGCTCGGTGCCCACTTGCAGTACATCACCAATCTTTAACGACAGCTGGGATAAAAGTGCTTGGTCAACCAAAGTGCCATGAACATTTCCACTTAGGCCCAAGCCTTTCTCAAGGCTGATTTCAGGCTTCAGCTCCAAACCACCATATAAGGGGTAAGCCCCATCGACAGATTTCAGCTCCACCAGCCTTTGTTTTGTGCCGCCATTTTCAGTGGCCACAGTACGTGCCATGGTCCGAAAGCCGGAAACCTCTGACACCTGCCCCACACTTTCCAAAGCCTCGCGTTCTTTTTGGGACGCTGGGCGTTGGATCAACCGAAACTCCAGATCACCACCCAACAGACTTTGTCCGTCACGGCCAAGGCTGTCTGTCATCGACAAACTGACGGAGTTGACCGCTGCGATGGCGCCAACGCCAAGCATAAGGCACACAATCAGAACCCAAAACCTACCTATTTGCCCACGAATGTCTCGAAGCGCAATTTTGCTTTCAGTCGCAAACATCATACCGCTGCACTCGATTGATTGTTTGTTTCAGTGGCTGGTTGAACTTCACGAATTTTTCCGGCCGACATATGGATTTGGCGATCACATCGTGCAGCCAGTTTGGGGTCGTGTGTAATCAGTACCAAGCTGGTTCCTTGTTCGCGTGCCAAATCAAACAACAAGTTCGCGATTAATGCGCCTGTTTCACCATCCAAATTACCTGTTGGTTCATCGGCCAAAATCAAAGCCGGTTTTGTCGCAACTGCGCGCGCCAAGCCAACCCTTTGCTGTTCGCCACCGGAAAGCTGGCCTGGGTAATGGTGCATGCGGTCTTTCAACCCGACCAAAGCCAAGGTTTCCTTCGCAACTTCAAACGCGTCTTTGCGCCCCGCAAACTCCATCGGCAAAGCAACGTTTTCCAAAGCCGACATGGTTGGCACCAAATGAAAGCTTTGAAACACAATGCCAACTTTATCGCGCCGGAACAGTGCCAATTGGTCTTCATTCAGGTTCGCCAAATTTTTGCCAGCTACCAAAACCTGACCGCTTGTTGCGGGTTCAAGGCCTGCGACAACCATCAACAAAGATGTTTTACCCGAACCACTTGGGCCAACGATTGACAAAATTTCACCTGCACCCACATTTAAATCCACACCTTTCAGAATCTCGACCTTGCCGCTTGGTCCGTCCAAACTTAAATATAAATCCTCAACTGATACCACAGATGAAGATTTGGATGTACTGCGTGCCATTTATTTGGTTTCCTAACGCGTGATAAAATATATGATCTTAGAATAGTCTGATCCAACTGAACAAGTGGGCAAACAAGAGCCAAAATACAATGACCCAACCCGACATTGATCCAAAAAAAACCGACGGAAAACCAGTTACATTTTGTAAACTTGACGGCGTTTACGAAACTGACACGCTTTTGTATCAGCACATTTACAAGTCGATTGGCGCACCTGAGTGGGCAGGTTACAATCTGGACGCCCTGTATGATGTTCTAACCGGCCTTGTTAACGGCCCCATACAAATTGTCTGGACGAATTTTGGTCATATTGAAAAAGAACAAATCGACATAAACCTAACTGTGGCAACTTTGATTGAAGAAGCCGCCCAAGAACGTCCTGACCTAAACTTTATAAAAAACACCTAAAAGGATACAACAACATGACCATGCTTTTCACCATTCTTCTGGGCCTTAGCTTGCTTGTTACACTTGGCGTACTTTTGGTGGGACTTGTTGGCATGACCAAGCCGGAATTTAACAAGAAATATGGAAATATTCTTATGCGCTTGCGCATTGCTGCACAATTGTCAGCTGTGGTGTTTTTCCTGCTGATCGTGCTTTCACGGTACATGAGTTAAGGGTGACATAATGGTACGCTTAACAAAAATCTACACCCGCGGTGGTGACAAGGGCATGACGTCTCTGGGTGATGGCAAACGTGTGGCCAAGCACAGCCTTCGGGTTGATGCTTACGGTTACGTCGATGAAGCAAACGCCACACTTGGCGTGGCTCGTCTTCACAGCGCAAACAGCCACGAGCAGATTGATGCAATTCTTGCCGCCATGCAAAACGACTTGTTTGATGTTGGCGCAGACCTGTGTGTGCCCGAACAGGAAAACTATGAATATGAGCCGCTTCGCGTAACCGACGCGCAGGTTGAGAAACTGGAAGCACACATTGACGCACTAAACGCTGACTTGGAACCGCTTAATTCATTCATTCTACCCGGTGGTTCCGCCTTGTCTGCACACCTGCACATATGTCGAACATCCGTACGCACAGCCGAGCGGCAAGTCACTGCACTGGCAGAAACAGAAACTATCAACCCAGCGGTTGTGAAGTACCTGAACCGCGCTTCAGATTTATTCTTTGTCTTGGCAAGGGTCGCCAACGACAAGGGTGCATCTGATGTTTTGTGGGTTCCAGGTGCCAACAGAACGTAAGATGTAAAACATGGCTCAAGTCATTCTGGCGTCACAATCTAAAGCGCGTATTTCCATGTTGGAAAATGCTGGCCTGAGCGTGAAGGCGTTCCCTGCCTTTATTGATGAAGACGCAATAAAACAAGCACTTCGCGCCGAAAAAGCATCAACGGCGCGTGCAGCTGAATTACTAGCCGAATTAAAAGCACAAAAAATTGTGCGCGCGATAGGCTCTGACCCAGCGATGGCGGAAGAGTCTGTTTTTGTGATTGGGGCGGACCAAATGCTGGTGTGTGGGGATGTTTGGTTCGACAAGCCGCCAGACATGGACCACGCCGCGGCTCAACTGACCGCCTTATCTGGCAAAACACATCAGCTTGTATCTTCAGTTGTGGTGTTTAAAGACGGCGAGCGCATTTGGCACCACACTGACAAAGCGACTTTGGCGATGCGCGCCCTGAGCCCGGAGTTTATTGAAACTTATCTGACGAGGTGTGGAAAAGGCGTGTTGGGGTCAGTCGGTGCCTATCACTTGGAAGGTTTAGGGGCACAGCTTTTCAATGCTGTCGAAGGCGATTTTTTCACGGTCTTGGGTATGCCGCTTTTGCCCTTGCTGAACATTTTACGTACACACGGGGTTATGAAATCATGAAGCGTTTAACAGGTGCCGCAAAACTTGCTGGTGTGACAGGTTGGCCCGTCAAACACAGCAAATCCCCCCGTATGCACGGACATTGGTTAAACGAACTTCAAATCGACGGGGCCTACCTACCCCTTCCCATACACCCCGATCAGTTTCAGGTCGCGGTTCGTGGCTTGGTCGCCAGCGGCTTTCAAGGCATGAACGTAACCATTCCTCATAAAGAAGCGGCCTATGAAATAGCCGACACCTTGTCAGATGCCGCCAAAGCCATTGGCGCCGTCAACACCTTGGTGTTTAATTCCGATGGCAGCATATTTGGGGACAACACAGACGGTTTTGGGTTTATTGAAAACATCCGACAGTCAACACCGACATTCGACTTTACTAAAGGCCCTACACTTGTGCTGGGGGCTGGTGGTGCAGCAAGAGCCATCATCCACGGTCTGCTAGATGCTGGGGCGCCACAAGTTTATGTGTCCAACAGAACCTTGGCCCGCGCGCAAAGCTTGGAGGCCATGGACCCGACAAAGGTTCAAGCGCTACCGTGGGAAGATAGAACCATGCATTGCCCAAACCTTAATTTATTGATCAACACAACTTCCCTTGGTATGAGTGGGCAGAACCCGCTTGAAATGGCACTCGACGACTTGTCAGCAACAGCTTTGGTCACCGACATTGTTTACACCCCGCTGCAAACTGATTTATTGAAAAACGCAGCAGAGCGCGGCAACCCAACAGTCGATGGCATTGGCATGTTGCTGCACCAGGCCGTGCGTGGGTTTTCATACTGGTTCGGTCAAACACCAACTGTAACGCCCGAACTTCGCAAATTGATGTTGGCTTCTTGAAATGCTGGTAATCGGCCTTACGGGATCAATCGCAATGGGAAAGTCCACTGCTGCACGCATGTTGACTACCATGGGCATTCCGGTTCATGACGCCGACCTTAGCGTTCACAAGCTAATGGGCGAAGGCGGCAGTGCTGTTGACGAAATTTCAAAAGCTTTTCCAGGCACATTGAACAATCAAGCGATTGATCGTGCCAAATTAGGCAGTCATGTTTTTGGGGATAGTCAAGCCCTCAAGAAGCTTGAGAGTATTCTGCACCCAAAAGTGCACCGCTTAACGCA
>JBMYWL010000103.1:0-6115 GCA_049607365.1 Alphaproteobacteria bacterium
CTTGCAGACATGAGTGATTTCGCTGGTTTGAATGAAGTTTGGAACGCTTGGGTTCCTGAAGGTCATGCACCTGCACGAGCATGTGGCGAGGCCAAGCTCGCAAGACCAGAGCTAAAAGTCGAGATTATCGTCGACGCAGCTTACGAATAAACCACTATTCGGTGGTGCCCCCGACAGGATTCGAACCTGTGGCCTCAGGATTAGGAATCCTGCGCTCTATCCAACTGAGCTACGGGAGCAAAAGCACATATGGGGATGCAACTTGCACCCCCATATCAAAAAATGGAAAGGTTGAACAACAACCTTGATTAGATGTTATTTGCGATTAGATGTCGCGAACGTCCGCCAAATAGCCTTTGATCGCGGCCGCAGCAGCCATACCCGGGCTTACCAAGTGCGTGCGTCCGCCACGGCCCTGACGGCCTTCAAAGTTACGGTTTGATGTACTGGCAGCACGCTCACCGGGCGCCAAGCGATCCGTGTTCATCGCCAAACACATAGAACAACCAGGCTCGCGCCAGTCAAAGCCAGCCTCGATCAACACTTTGTCGATGCCTTCTTCTTCCGCTTGTGCGCGTACCAAGCCAGAGCCCGGAACAACCATAGCGCGGATGCCATCAGCAACCTTACGACCTTCAACAACTTTCACCACTTCGCGTAAATCTTCGATGCGCGAATTTGTGCAAGAGCCGATGAACACTGTGTCAATCTTGACATCTGTCATGGCCATGCCTGCATCAATGCCCATGTAGTTCAAAGAACGCTCAACAGCGAAGCGACGGTTTTCGTCTTCAATGTCATCAAGCTTTGGTGCGTGACCACTGATCGGCACAACGTCCTGTGGGCTAGTGCCCCAAGTTACCATTGGCACAATGTCAGACGCGTCCAAGGTAACAACCTTGTCAAAATGCGCGCCATCGTCAGTTGGTAGTGTCTTCCAATACTCAACAGCCTTGTCCCAAGCTTCACCTTTAGGTGCCATGTTGCGACCTTTTAGGTAAGCGAAGGTCTTTTCGTCAGGTGCAATCATGCCCGCACGTGCACCAGCTTCGATTGACATGTTACAAACAGACATACGCGCTTCAATTGACAGGTCACGAATAACCTCTCCGCAATATTCCATTACGTAACCAGTTCCACCAGCGGTGCCAATTTTACCGATGATCGCCAACACCACGTCTTTACCGGTTACCCCAACGCCAAGCTTGCCATTAACTTCGATCTTCATGTTTTTGGCTGGCTTTTGCACAAGTGACTGTGTCGCCATTACGTGCTCAACTTCAGATGTACCAATGCCGAACGCCAAAGAGCCAAATGCGCCATGAGTAGATGTGTGACTGTCACCACAAACGATCGTCATACCCGGCAAGGTGAAACCCTGTTCAGGACCAATAACGTGAACGATGCCCTGACGTGGATCGGTCATGCCGAACATTTTCACACCAAATTCGTCACAGTTTTTAGCAAGCGTTTCAACCTGAATGCGTGATTCTTCTTCCTTGATGCCCAAGGCCTGATCAACGGTGGGAACGTTGTGGTCTGGAACAGCCAATGTTTGGTCAGGACGGCGGATTTTACGGCCCGCTGTGCGAAGACCTTCAAAAGCTTGCGGGCTTGTTACTTCGTGAACCAAATGGCGGTCGACATACACCAAGCAAGTGCCGTCATCATTTTGACGAACAAGGTGAGATTCCCAAATTTTATCGAATAAGGTTTTTGGCGCGCCCATATTTATGTCCAGTAATTAGAAGTTCTTGAAATTTGAGTTAATTTTTCAGCCATTCAAGCCAAATAGGCAAATTCTTTTTTTCTGCCCCAGCCCAGTCCTGAAAGGCTATCGCGCAGAAAGCTTGCTTATTATGTCACTAATAGAAGGCTGGTCTTGTCCCGCCGTTTCACTTTGCTTTACTTCTTCTTCAACTTTCGAAGCTTGCTTTGCGGGCGGTGTGGCGGGTTCTGCCTTTGCTGCCACTTTAGCCTCTGCCTTTGCGATGGCCAACTTGACATCATTCAAGGTGGTTTCACCTGCTAAATTGTCCGCATCGGCACCTTCGTCTTGCTTGGTTGCCAACAGATAACGTTCAGGCTCAAACCAAGTAATAACACCTTTTGAATCAAGTTTTTTTGAATGGTCGTTGTTTGAGACTGAGGTTTGAACAGCCGGTTTTGCGATCACTTTTTCAGGCGAGGCTTTCAGCTCCGCGTTTTGCTGCCACTGCCAGTCTATGAAGTCAGCGATTGAGCCACGGCTCCAGTAAGACTCAAGCTTTATCAGCGCTTCCGCACCAGAGTTTCTTGAGCCAGATTTCTCAGTCGTCGCGGCTTGCTGTGTTTGGTAAGAGCCATCTATGTCTTTAACCAAATCCTGCATTTGCAACTTGGTTAGTGGTGCCGACAATTGCCACTCCACATCATCGTCGAACATGCGCTTTTTTGACGCTTGTACATACCCTTTAGATGTCAAAAACGCCAAAGTCATCTCAAGATCATGATGCGGAATGACCATTTCCTGATGAAGCGCCCTTATCGTGTGGTCTGTTTTTCCACCCCGAATTGCGCGTCTGGACAAGGTTTTTAGGACACGTAGACACAGGTTCAACCTGTCGCCCAATGGGACGTCCCGCAAGGTACGAGGTACATGTGCAAACCTTAAAACAACCGATTGCGCCAAACCAAGGCTGAACCACAGCGCAAAATTCCAAACCAGAAACACCATAGACAAGGTCAGAAAGGCGAATGGTCCGTAGGAACCGATAATCCACTGGCCCAAAGGCTCCAACGCGGCAAAAATTAATGCTGCCGTCGTTGCCCCGACAAACACCGCATACACACGTGATTTCTTTGGCGTCGCCCAAAAAATGATACCGGCGAAAAACACCCACGCGGCAATGCCCATCAACAGGACCTTCACCCAAGGTGACGCCGCCATAAACACGAAGAACGGCTCACTTAGCCATTTTAGAAAAGCCAAACAAAAAATTGGCCAAGCAACCAATCCAATTGCGCCAACAACCCATTTACCAAGACTTAATTCCAATGAATAGCCTAAGCCGTTCCAGCCTTTCTGAAAGCACCTAAACAACAGCCCAACCGACAAAACCCAAATGAGCGCAAGTAGACCATAGGCCACTAAGTTCAGACCGTAAAAATCACCCACAAGCGTATCAATAATCGGGTGGAACAGTGCCATTTGACCTTGCGCGTATTGCCAAGTCGAAAACGGGGACAACAAGTGCTGCAAATAGGCCTGGAACGACAAAAAGCTTCCTGCCGGCACACTGGTGCCAAACAAAACACCACCAAAAACCAAACCAATCAAAATACTTGATAAAGCAGTTAGGGCTAAGCTGTTCAACAGCGGGCTGGCAAACTCCATTGCCAAACGCCAACCGGAAAACCACCCTTGTTTTCTGGCTGTCGTCACCTTAGCTATATGAATGTGATTACCGATTGCGTTCATTCAGCTCGCGCTTTGCATAAGTTTGAAACTTTGTGATGTCCCCTTATTCAAACATTTACCCACATAGGCAAGAGAAAGAAATGCGCATGGAAAACACGACTCGACAGACTCGATATATATGGCGACTTCAGCAAATCAGGCCCTAGTTTTTGGAGCACGACACGCGACACCCTAGTTTTTTTCTTGGGACACATTCCACCCAGATGACTTGTTTGGTTCAGCGTACTGCTTTATGACTTAAAACAATAAGATTAGTTAAATACGAACATAGATTGGCAGGTTAAAATGCAAGGTTTGATGGCAGGGAAAAAAGGACTTATCATGGGCTTGGCCAATGACAAGTCACTGGCTTGGGGCATTGCAAAGTCATTGTCAGAGCAAGGCGCTGAGCTTGCTTTCACATACGTTGGTGATGCTTTGGAGCGTCGTGTTCGTCCACTTGCTGAATCTCTTGGGTCTGACCTTATATTGCCATGTGATGTCGGCAATGACGAAAGCATTGACGCTGCGTTCGACGCAATTAAAGAAGCTTGGGGCAGCATAGATTTTGTTGTTCACGCGATTGGCTATTCCGACAAGAACGAACTTTCAGGCAAATACCTGGATACGTCCCGCGCCAATTTCAACATGTCCATGGACATTTCGGTGTTTTCGTTCACCGCAGTTGCACAAAGAGCCGCTGCGATCATGAACGACGGTGGCAGCTTGTTAACCTTGACCTATTACGGTGCGGTTCAGGTTATGCCACACTACAACGTAATGGGCGTTGCCAAAGCTGCGCTTGAAGCTTCTGTGCGTTATTTGGCGGCGGACCTTGGCGAGCGCAACATCCGCGTCAATGCCATCTCAGCTGGCCCTGTGAAAACACTCGCAGCTTCGGGCATTTCCGACTTCCGTGTTATCCTGAGATGGAACGAGCTTAACGCACCACTTCGTCGTAACACCAGCCTTGCGGATGTTGGTGGCTCATCGCTTTATCTATTGTCCGACTTATCTTCAGGTGTAACGGGTGAAGTTCACTATGTTGACTCTGGTTACCACACAGTCGGCATGTTGGCGGTTGATAGCATTGAAGGTTCTGCCGAGCTTCTGTCATCGGTTAAACCGAAAAAACACCAATAATACCCCAAAACAAAACCAGCAATAGGTTCTGACACCGCATGTCCAACAGCTTTGGCCGTTTATTTCGTTACACAACCTGGGGTGAAAGCCACGGACCCGCAATCGGCTGCGTGGTAGATGGTGTTCCAGCTGGCGTAGCACTAAATGAAAACGATATTCAACCAGCCTTGGACAAGCGCAAGCCCGGCACGTCAAAGTACACAACGCAAAGGCGTGAAGAAGACTTGGTCAGCATTAAATCCGGCGTGTTTGAGGGCCTGACCACCGGAACTTCTCTCGCGTTGGAAATAACCAACGGTGACCAGCGTTCAAAGGACTACGGCGAGATTAAAAATGCATTTCGTCCAGGCCACGCCGATTACACCTATTGGGAAAAATATGGCCTGCGGGATTATCGCGGTGGCGGTCGTGCGTCGGCCCGTGAAACTGCGATGCGTGTCGCAGCAGGTGCAGTAGCACAAAAAGTTATTGATTCCATGTTGGGCAACAAAACCGTTTCAATTCAAGCCGCCATGGTTCAAATGGGCCCACATAAAATTGACCGAAGCAAGTGGGACTGGGAACACGCAAACCAAAACCCGTTCTTTTGTCCGGATGCTGACACAGCCGAAGTGTGGGCAACCTATTTGGATGGTGTTCGCAAGTCAGGTTCATCCTGTGGTGCAGTGATTGAAGTGATCGCTTCAAATGTTCCGGCTGGCTTGGGCGAACCTGTTTACGGCAAGATTGACACAGACATAGCCGCAGCCCTTATGTCAATAAACGCAGTTAAAGGCGTGGAAATTGGCGACGGCTTTGACACCGCTGCCTATTCCGGTGAAGAAAACGCCGATGAAATGCGACTTGATGAAGCAGGAAACCCGCACTTTACGTCAAACCACGCTGGCGGCGTTTTGGGTGGCATTTCGTCCGGTCAAGACGTGGTTGCACGGTTTGTCGTCAAGCCAACCAGCTCCATTCTGACGCAGCGTGACACTTTGAACCGCTTTGGTGAAGAGCTGGAGTTACGCACAAAGGGACGTCATGACCCATGTGTCGGCATTCGCGCTGTCCCAGTGGCTGAAGCTATGATGGCGATTGTCATCGCAGACCACTTGATGTTGGCGGCCGCCAAGAACCAAAGCTTTGAGCCACGGCCTTGGGATGTAAGGGATTAGGATTACGCCAATAACCCCGCTCTGGAATTTGTCCAGAGCCCAGATGTATCTCAAGCGCACAACGCCTAAACTGGATTCTGGCCTTCGCCAGAAAAGGTGAGAAACAAAATCCCCCTGCTCTGGAATTTGTCCAGAGCTCAGATGTATCTCAAGCGCACGACGCCTAAACTGAATTCTGGCCTTCGTCAGAAAAGGTGAGAAACAAAATCTCCTGCTCTGGAATTTGTCCAGAGCTCAGATGTATCTCAAGCGCACAACGCCTAAACTGGATTCTGGCCTTCCTCAGAAAAGGTCAGAAACAAAATCCCCCGCTCTGGAATTTGTCCAGAGCCCAGATGTATCTCAAGCGCACAACGTCTAAACTAGATTCTGGCCT
>JBMYWL010000104.1:0-6080 GCA_049607365.1 Alphaproteobacteria bacterium
CAAACGCCTTTAATTGAAAAAGAACTGGTTCTAGTTGGTGGTGGGCACGCTCATGTAGCGGTTTTGCGAGCGTTTGCAATGAACCCAATCTCTGGCGTTCGTGTCACACTTATTTGTCGAGATGTTCATACACCATACTCAGGAATGTTACCTGGCTTTTTGGCTGGGCATTATTCATATGATGATGTTCACATCGACTTATCAAAACTGTGCCAATTTGCAGATGTACGTTTCATAAATGATGAAGTTTTGGGCATCAACCCTGAAGGGAAAACGCTTAGTTTCGGTGGAGATCGCCCAGACATGGGCTTTGATGTTCTTTCGATTAACACAGGTTCTGCACCAAAGGTTCAGTCTGTTCCTGGTGCTTTGAAATACTCTGTACCCGTCAAACCCATCAGTCAATTTTTGGAACGGTGGTCAAAACTTTTGAAACGCCTGGAAAATGGATCAAAGAAAGTTTCAATTGTCGTTGTAGGGGGGGGTGCTGGTGGTGTTGAATTATGCTTAGCTATTCAACACAGGCTTAGGTCAGAAACAGACTATGCACATCGAGTAAATTTCACCCTTGTTTCACGGTCAAAGACCGTATTACCAACCCATCCTGCAAAAGCGCAGCAAATCTTTCATGAAGCATTAACAAACCGCGGTGTTAAATTAGCGTTGGGTCAAGCGGTCACTGAAGTATTTTCAGACCACGTTTCATTGGCTGATGGAACCACCGAACTGTATGACGAATTGCTTTGGGTCACAAAAGCCGGAGCACCGGATTGGTTGCACAAAACTGGCTTAACGCTAACTGACGCAGGTTTCTTGAAAGTTCGTAATACACTACAAGTCGAAGGATTTAATGACATTTTTGCTGTCGGTGATGTGGCAGATGTTACGGATCATCCAAGAGAAAAAGCAGGTGTCTTTGCAGTACGACAAGGTAAACCGGCGGCAAGGAATATTCGTCGTCGTCTATTGGGGAAAACGGTTAAAGCCTTCACCCCGCAAACCAAATGGTTAAGCCTTATTTCGACAGGTGATAAGTTCGCGGTTGGAACCCGCGGCGACAAAGTCATTTCCGGAAAGTTCATGTGGCAATGGAAAGATGGCATTGATCGCAAATTCATGAATTTATATGGCGAACTTGAACCATTTAGCATGGGGAATTCGCAATCAACAATTTCGGAACAAAATACTCAAATAATGCGTTGCTTGGGTTGCGGTGCCAAGGTGGGCGGCGGCGTGTTGGAAGCTGCAATAAGTCAAGTATCTTCTGCTGTTCCTGATGTATTTGAAGGCATTGGGGATGATGCAAGCTTAATTGAAACAGATGGGCAACCCATTTGGCAATCGCTTGACTATCTACCTGCCTTTAGTCAAGACCCGTTCTTGTTCACACAAGTCGCAGTTGAACATGCCTTGTCCGACTTATATGCCATGGGCGTAAAACCACATTCTGTCCAGTTATTGGTTTCACAACCAGCATCCAAACCCAATTTGGGTTACAGGGACCTTACAGCCATTCTGACCGCCGTAGCCCTTAAACTAAAAGCCATAAATGTGAAACTGATAGGCGGACACACAGTTGAAGGCGACTTTGGCATTGGCTTGGTTGTAAACGGGAAGGGACACGCAAAGTTCTACAAAGGTGGGTTAAAAGCTGGTGACAGTCTCATTCTTACTAAACCATTAGGCTCAGGTGTTATTCTGGCAGGACACATGGCCCTGAAAGCCAAGGGACGTTGGGTAAGTGACGCCTTCGACAATATGCTTGTGTCGAATTCAAAAGCATCTGAACGAGCGCTTGAATTCAATGCTTCTGCGGTGACTGATGTTACAGGGTTTGGCCTCGCGGGGCACGCGTTGGAAATGGCAAAAGCCAGCAATCTTAACATAGAATTAGACAGTGGTTCGGTTCCAGTTTTGACAGGAGCGCTCGAGTTAAGTACAGAAGGGCAAACATCCAGTTTATATGCAGCCAATTCGACCGGTTTTCTGGAAAGTGGGGAAATCATACACCCCAAAACAAAACTTCTGTTTGACCCTCAAACGAGTGGTGGATTACTTATCGGCATTTCAAATGACAACTGTAAAGATCTACTGAATGGACTAATAGAAGATGGTTATTCTGCTGCGAAGGTGGTAGGTAAGGTTAAAGAGCGAGCAGCAGATCAAACTGACGCGACGCTAAGGTTCCAATAAGGACATTCGTAGATGGTCGCCCCGGTTCGTTCGGTCAAAATTCAAGAGGTTGATTTTGCCTCTTATGATGAAATTATTGACGTCCGAACACCCAATGAATTTACACAAGACCATGTTCCAAACGCCGTGTCTTTACCAGTGTTAGACAATGAAGAGCATGCTGATGTTGGCACTATGTACGCCCAAATTTCTGCCTTTGAAGCACGAAAGCACGGTGGATCTTTGGTTTCAACCAACATTGGTAAACACCTGAAAGAACACTTCCAGGATAAAGACAAAAATTACAAACCACTGGTTTATTGTTGGCGTGGTGGACAAAGGTCAAATTCGTTTGGTTTGGTACTCGCGCAAGTCGGATGGCCCGTTGACGTGGTTGAAGGTGGTTATAAAGCATTCCGTAGTTTTGTTAGAGAAGAACTTGTTCGTTTAGCGCCATTGTTTAACTTCAAAATTTTGGTTGGGTTAACAGGTTCAGGTAAAACAGTTGTTCTGAACGAGCTAGAAAAGATGGGTGCTCAGACTTTAGACTTAGAAGGCTGCGCAAACCATCAAGGGTCATTGTTAGGCCAAATGCCTGACAAACAGATCATGAACCAAAAAGCTTTTGAAACAAGAGTGTGGCACAAGCTTAGTACTTTGGACCCTAACAAGCCTGTTTGGGTTGAGGGTGAAAGCTCAAAAATTGGAAAAGTCTTTATTCCGCAGCCTTTGTTTTCCCACTTGTGTGCATCACCATCGTATGAACTTGTGGTGCCGCGAAGCAGTCGTGTAGAACACATAATCAATGACTATCCACACTGGTTAGAAGACAAAGATGGTTTGTTGGAGTTGTTGATACGTCTTAAACCACGTTATGGTGGAGACGAATTTGAGTTGTGGCAAAATTGGACTGAAACTGGACAGTGGAAAGATTTGGTTGGACGCTTGCTCGAGCACCACTATGACAAATCATACCTAAATTCACGCGGCAACTTGTATGGTTCACCAGAAGCCAAATTCAATCTGTCGGCTGTTCAGCCGGAGCCTATTGATACGTTGGTCGCTGAGCTTTTAAAATTATAAAGCGTTGATAACGCCACTGAAATCCTTGTCGCCGTAACCATCAGCAACAAATGTCTCGTAAATAACTGCCGCAGCTTTGCCAAGAGTTGTTTTCTGTTCAACAGACTCAGCCGCTTCCATGGCCAAACGTATGTCTTTCAACATCATATGTGCGCTAAAGCCGGGAACATAGTCTTTGTTGGCGGGACTTGTCGGAACAGGACCGGGAACAGGGCAGTAGGTGCTTAAAGACCAACAATTTCCGGACGCTGTTGATGAAATATCAAACAATTTTTGACGATCCAGCCCAAGTTTGTCTGCAAGTTTGAACCCTTCACACACAGAAATCATTTGAATGGCTAGCATCATGTTGTTGCATATTTTTGCTGCTTGACCGTTTCCAGCACCACCTGCATGGACAATGGTTTTGCCCATAATCTCTAAGTAAGGTTTTGCTTGGCTCATTGCCTTGTCACTACCGCCACACATGAAAGTGAGCGTTCCCGCAGCAGCACCAACATTTCCACCGGAAACCGGTGCATCAACCATTTGTATGCCTTGGTCGGCTAACTTACTGTTTACATCCCGAGCGCTCGAGACATCAATCGTGGAACAATCAATTACCAAGCAGGAAGGCTTCAAGTGGCCTTTGAGATTGTCAAGGTAGACAGATTTAACATGTGCGCCTGCGGGCAACATAGAAATAACCACATCTTTGCCAGCAGCTGCTTCCAGAACAGAACTTGAAACAATCGCACCGTCAGGAACCAGCTTATTCATGGCGTCAACTGATAAGTCAAACACAGTCACTTCGTGACCAGCCTTCAGCAAGTTCTGCGCCATAGGACCACCCATGTTGCCGATACCAATAAATCCGATTGAAGCCATGAAACGAGTTCCTTATCCTGAGATTTTCTCGCACATCAAACCATCAAATTCCGGTTCTTACAAGCTAGAGATTTGCGCTCAACTTTATTCTTTTCCCAAACCACCGCTTGCACCCTGTATTTCTATATGGTTTTTTGAGCTCAGCTTTGAAAGAAATTGGGTTGAGACGTATGGCGAATTATTCAGCGCTACGCTTAGTTAAAGAGGCAATGTTCGGCAATAAGGGGTGGGAGCGTGCTTGGCGCGATCCTGAACCCAAACCATCATACGATGTCATTATCGTTGGTGGCGGTGGTCATGGACTTGCAACTGCGTATTATTTAGCTAAGGAGCATGGTATAACCAACGTTGCCGTGATTGAAAAAGGATACCTTGGCGGTGGAAACGTTGGACGTAACACCACAATCGTCCGTTCAAATTATGAGCTCCCCGGGAACGCGGAGTTCTATGAAAAGTCCATGCAGTTGTGGGAAGGTTTATCCAAAGACCTAAACTACAATGTCATGTTTTCATCTCGTGGCGTTCTTAATCTTGGTCATTCTTTAGGTGATATGGACGCAATGGCACGCCGTGGTAATTCCATGCGGTTGCATGGCATCGACGCAGAGTTGTTCAGTCGCGAAGATGTACAACACTTCATTCCACATTTAGATTTTTCCGAAAACGCTCGCTTTCCAATTTATGGCGGGTTGTTTCAACGGCGTGCTGGTAACGCAAGGCATGATGCTGTGGCGTGGGGGTTGGCACGTGGTGCCGACAGACGTGGTGTTGACATAATTCAGAACTGTGAGGTCACAGGTTACATTTGGGACAAAGGCAAAATTGTTGGTGTTGAAACATCCCGCGGGCCAATTCGTGCCAATAAGGTTGGTTTGTGTGCGGCTGGAAACACCACCACATTAACAGACATGGCGGGCTTAAAAATGCCAATTGAATCCCATGTCTTGCAAGCTTTTGTGTCGGAGAGCATCAAACCATTCTTGGATACGGTTGTCACCTTTGGGGCGACACACTTTTACATCAGCCAATCTGACAAAGGCTCAATGGTTTTTGGTGGAGATCTGGACGGATACAATTCTTATGCACAACGTGGAAACCTACCTTTGCTGGAACACGTCGCAGCTGCGGGACTTTCAATGATGCCAAGCTTGTCGAGGTTGAAACTGCTGCGGTCTTGGGGCGGTATTATGGATATGTCCATGGACGGAACCCCGATTATCGACAAGTCCCCGATTGATGGGCTTTATTTGAATTGTGGTTGGTGTTACGGCGGTTTCAAAGCAACACCTGCATCTGGTTGGTGTTTTGCTCACACAATCGCCAAAGACGAACCTAGCCCGTTTAACACAAAGCTGAGGTTGAATAGGTATTTTGAAGGCAGATCGATTGATGAATTGGGCGCGGGTCCGACACCAGGTTGGCACTAAGGAGCATCAGATAATGATAAAAATAGATTGCCCACATTGCGGCACCAGAAACCATGACGAATTCACTTATGTATCTGCCGCCAATCGTCAAATGCCAGCCTTTGGTTCGTCAACTGAAGCGTTCAACGAATACGTTTTTCTGCGCGATAATCCCAAAGGTCTGCATTGGGAGCTTTGGCAACACACGGGTGGTTGTCGAGCTTTTGTGGAGGTTCACAGGAATACAGTCACCCATGAAGTTCTTGCTTGCAAGGCACCATCGGGAGGGCTTCAGAAATGATCAGCTTCAAGAAAAAAAGCGTGAACCAAAATCGTGTCGGTAATGGTTTACTAAACGATATTGGCCAAGACGTAGAGTTCACCTTTGATGGAAAAACATATGTTGGTCAAAGGGGTGATACCTTGGCAGCAGCCTTAATGGCAAATGATGTGACGTTGCTGGCGCGTAGTTTCAAGTACCACAGACCGCGTGGGTTGATGGCGGCTGGCGTTGAGGAAAGCAACGCGCTTGTGACCATAGGTGAGGGCGCT
>JBMYWL010000105.1:0-6033 GCA_049607365.1 Alphaproteobacteria bacterium
AATCACTCCAGTTTCGCGAAATTAATTCTTCTCGCGTTTCATCAAGTGCTATTACGCTACTTGATAAAACGATACAAATAACACAAACAAAAACAAGAACGTAACAACTGAGTCTTTCATCCTATCCGGTTCCTTCCAAGTAGGTCGAAACCAGAACGCTGCATAAGTTTACCAAGATACTCGTCTTCTAAGCCCATCGTGCCATATGCAAAAATGCCTTTGACTACATTGCTTTTGGTGAATATTTCAGTTCCGACGACGAGCTTTTATGATATGCATTCAAATCAGAAGGACAGCGAGAAACTGAGTATTTACTTATCTTCGCTCCAATACCCAAGGAAGAATGTAGTCCTCAAAACCATCTCTATAATTATCTTCACAACGCGCTTTAGGGGTCGGATCGTACCAAGCACCGCTCCCTGTTGAAATACATCTAGCGTATTTCACTAGCTGCTTCGCGAAAGCTATATCCTCAACAAACTCCTCAGGAACTTTCCGAATTTCATCAAAGTCAATTGATTTACCTTCTGGGCCAACTTTCCCAATGCCTAAACCAAAGCTAAGCATTTGATCAATACAGGCATCACGCTCGAATTGTTCTTTACTCTGTATGACTGTTAGAAGTAAGTGATCTCGTACCCCTTGGACTCCACCAACAAAACAAGATTGCGGCTCCTTGATCATATTGGTGAGCTGCAAGCGCCCGTAAGCGTTTACAATGAAGTGATGGCCAATCTTCGCCCAGACATCTGATCGAACCATATCGGCTAAACCATCAACGAACACGACGCGTTTAGCCGTATTTTGCTTCGGCTCTTCGTCACTGTAACCTGACATGAGCGGGTTAAAGCCAAAGATGTCATCGTAACGATACAAGTTTGCATCTGCATTCTTTGTAAAGTCAAAAATGGCTGTATGAACATCCTCAATTTCAAACAAACCTACATAAGAAAAATCTTCAGGAAATACGTCGTCCGAGATACTCATTGGTGGCGTTTCCGCACCCTGTGCAGAAACTGACCCAGCAAAACTAAAACTAAGAATTGCCAGTCCCCAAGCCAGCAAAATTCGAGAAACTCTCATCCTATCCAATTCCTTCCGAGTAGTTCGAACCCTGAGCGCTGCATAAGTTTCCCGAGATTTTCGTCTTCTACACCCATGGTGCCGTAGACAAATATACCCTTTGCTCCATTTTTTCTTGCGAACATCTTTATGTCATCGACGAGCATTTGGGTGGCATTACCGCCCAACAAGCTTTTAAGATACGTATTCAAATCAGAAAAACCGAAATGTATGTACTCAGTTTTATATCCTTGCACTTCAAAACGGTATCCAAGCTGAACTCCTCCTAAAACTCTTTGCGCTTGAAGGATAACGGTTCTAATGAGATGATTATTAGCTGCCATCTAAGCTTATCCTTTTTTTAAATTACAGTGAAAACTTGCTAAATTTTACAATGAAATCTCAGTTTGCTTTTGGTTCAAAATTTTTTCGTAGTAGTTTCATACCCATTTGTACTTCAAGAGTCTAAATCCTGTGTTGTCAACTACCTGCCGCTCATACAACAATGCCCCTCGAAAAGCTGAATTTAAATTTCAAACCAGTTGATCGTTGGTCCAAGGTTATGGACAGCACAGCCGCCAATTTTTCCGCTTGTGCCCCACGCGTAATGGATATGCCCACACAGCAGCAGTTTAGGGTTAAGTTTCGTGGCGGCTTCCAGAATAGATGTACTGCCTTCATGCTTGCCGTTCTTCTGTAAGTCCCCAACCCCAAACGGTGGTGAGTGTGTAACCAACACCGCACCTTTGGGACAATTTGCCAACAGCTCTGCGGCTCGTTCTTCGGTTTCAGACGTACTTATAAGGTTGTTTGGCTGTGCCGGAATTTCTCCACCCAAACCAAAAAACACCTGATCGTTGATCTCAACCGAGCTTCCGTGCAGATAATGAAGGTTTGGCCATTGCGCGCAATAGAATGAGATTTCTTCCGCCGTTTCGTGGTTCCCATGGACTAAAACAACGGGCACACTGATATTTTTGAGGATGTTCAACGTTTCAACTGCGCCAACACCTTTGGTCGCAAAGTCCCCCGCGCCCACCACAACGTCTGCCGAAGCACTGGCATCGACAATCATTTGTGCCGCAATTTTGTTCCTGTGAAGATCTGAAAAGGCGAGTATTTTCATTTTGTACTCAACGAAATTATGTCTTTGGGATTTATAGCTTAATACAAACATTTAAAAACAAGCAACGACGTATTGTTTGGAGGGTATTGTGGTCGCACGCCTCAACTACGCCAGCCTAAAACAGCATCAAGTTTTGGCAAAAGCTTAACTCCGCTCCCCCCTCTCAGAGTGACAGATTTGTTGGGGGCCAATAAACCTTATGAACAAAAAAAGCTCCGGAACACGTCCGGAGCCAATTTACGTCTAGTCAGTGAAATCCGCCGCGAGCAGCGACGAATATATCTCTGATATGGATTAGAACCGACGGCCCATCGACATCATTGGAAGCATGTACATCATAGGACCAGATGCCATTCCGAGCACCGCACCTAAATACACGCGGCGGCCATTTAGCATGATGTAGTCCTTTTCACCGTCAAACACGATGTTCCACGAAATCGTGCCGTTCTGCTTCTCACCAAACCCGTTTAAAACAGCAACCACAGGTGTCATGACCTTCACGGCATCCGAATTGTTCTCAATGTCGCTAATAATACTCATGCCTTCAGCGACAAATTCATCCCAGTTTGAAATCGAAAGGTTTTGTGTGCCTGTGTATGGGTTAAACGACAAAATTCTTACTGGAACATAGGTCATGTCACTTGAAGTTTTCAGTGTCGCAATCTGTGTTTGATATGAAAGGTTGGACTTCGTTTCAAGCTCAAGCGTTGGTAAAACTGCAGCAACCGCAATTAGGTTTGTTGGCAAGTTTTCATCTACAGGCATGTTGGCCAAAATCTTGCGGATCAAATCATCACCAAAGTTTGTGATTGAGCCATCCATTTCGAATGATTTTGGCGCAAGCAATTTGATCGTACGCTCAATTAGATTTCGCTCTGTAAGGTTATCGGCAATCTCTTCCTTGCTAAGCTCAACAACAACGTACTCACCTTTGTCGTAGTCATAACGACGTCTGGTTGTTTTAAGTTTGGGTAAATCAAATGCGAGATTGTCGAGATTTGTGCGGATGCTGATTGTGCCGTCTAAATCCCTAAAACCCTGAAACTCTGTGTGGTAAGATGCTTGATCGAAACTGATGTTTGTCTCATCATCACGGTCCCGAATGATGGTCTTTAAGCCACTTGCCTCTGTTGTGAATGACAACAGATTAAAGCCAAGAAACGCGTCGTACAGATCAGAAATTTTCGCGTCAACTGATGCACCGTTCATGGCGAGCTGAACTTGTGAGGCAGCTTTCAATACAGCCGCAAGCGGCAATTCTTCAATTAGAACCTCTTGTTTAAAGTTATTTGCAGAAAACTCGGCATCATCTTCGGCAACGAAGTTCAGGTTTTCACCATCAACAAGGAAACGTAGGTCGCCGATGCGTTGCTCCGACACTGATCCACCAGCCAAGGAAACTGATGCGTTTCCAGCTTGAATGACAGTACGTCCATCACGGATGTTGACGTCAACATCCTCTCCAGAAACACGTATATCCAGCTTTTCATATTGACGATTGCGCAGGAAGGTAAGGGTCGCCATCAAGCTTTCCATGTCATTTGACATAAGCCCAGCTTGAACACCCTGGGTGATCAAAGCTTGAATGTCGAGTGCCTCGCCTGTTTTTGTGGCCACTTCCACATCAACTTTGCCAACATTCCATTTTGACTGACCTGGGACTTCTGCCTTTAATCCGGCAACACCAAGGGCAATTCGGCTGGCATCAATGCTTGATTTGCCTTGTTGGTCAATTTCAATGCTCAAACTGTCCAAGCTACCTAACTCAAACGATCCACCGCCGGCTGACACGCTAATGTCATTCAGGGTCATGCGCATTTCTTCGTAAGAACGCGTATCAAATGACCAAACACCGTTGAGAGATGATGATCCGAACTTCAGCACCATGTCGCCAGGTAAAGGAACCTCTGTTGGAAGGGAAAAGTTTGAAATCTCGTAACGCTTGTCACCAAGATCTTTAAGGTCAAATGTGACATCCCCCAAAGGTAATGCACCCATCAACATGGTACGCTCAAGCGTGACATTGGATAAACCGTCAGTGCTTTCCACCTCAAGATTTGAAGCCATCAACGGACCGATTATGGTAATCGGCAATGGTTGCATCAGCCCCAACAACAGCTCAGATTTAAGCTGGTCGTTGTTCGCTTGTGCGAACACGAATGTTGAAGACAGTGATGCGGCAAATACGCTGATACCAATCAGCGACTTGGTTAGATTGCTGGTGAAATTTATCATTTTGACCCCGTGCTTATAAACAAATTCTGTTGAGAACTTCAATCTCACTTAGATTTGCGTATTTATAGGCCAATATATGCAAGTTTCCAGCATTGTTTGTGCAAGTTTCGGGTCATTTGTCTGATGTTGTACTTAGGTAAAGGTTTAGACATCAGAAACTGGATGGCCACCACAATGTGACGACCATCCAAACCTGTTATGGGCAAGAAATGCTAGAACGAGTTCCGTTTGGTTCTTGCGCGTAGCAACATGATGAGCCTGTAGACTGTCCGGCATCACCGGAAGCGTTACAGTTGATGTTTGTACGGTAAATGATTGTTTGCCCTTCAAAACCTGTTGTTTGATACTTGCCGTCATTCGCAAAACTGTTTGAATTGCTTTGTGGGACAGGCACCGGTGCAGGAGCGACTGCTACTGCCTTTTTCTTTGACACTTTGCTTTTAAGTGTTGGCGTAGGTGCCTGTTTGGGAACCGAAACCGTACGAGTACCAGAAGACAATTTCTTCTCAACCCCCATCACTGGCACAGTTAAAGCAGACATAAGACCGACACACACAAGAACGGATGTGCTTTTCATAAGATTTTTCATCGTAATTTCGCTTTCTCTTCAGCATAAATATTTATGAGCGAGGTTGAAATTCTTGGTGATTTTTATCGCTCCATAAACAAACCGCAATTCCAATACCAAACGCATATAGCCGCATGCATGTGACGATTCACATTGGATAATGTGATAAATTGGCCTCAAAATCTGTGACATGTGTTGATTTTTGGCCTCAACATTTGCTGAGCAAAAATTTAACCAAAATAAATCCTCTCAATATTACAATCCCTGACTGTCAAATGTACAAACAGTTGAAACGTGCGATTGGCGGAAATGAAAAAAGTTTGGCGCATCATGACCATATTTATTCTGATCGAGCGTATAGCTATCTTACTAACGAGATTAACCGAAAAAGTTGGACAAAATGAAAACAGAAGCTCAAGTCGTCATAATTGGTGGTGGTGTTGTCGGGTGTAGTGCCCTTTACCACCTTGCAAAACGTGGTGTGACTGACACCCTGCTGCTGGAACGTGACGAGCTAACATCTGGCTCCACATGGCACGCAGCCGGAAACTGTCCAACATTTGCTGGTTCATGGAACATCACCAAATATCAATCTTACGGCAACCGTTTGTACGCACGTTTGGCCGAAGAAGTTGACTACCCCATGAACTACCACGTGACAGGCTCCATCCGCTTGGCGCACACAGAAGAACGTATGGACGAGTTCCGTCATGCGGTCGGCATGTGTCACGCACAGGGCCTCGACATTCACATGATGACAGTTGAAGACATCAAAGAAAAAATGCCGACACTTGAAACGCATGATATTTTGGGCGGCCTTTGGGACCCTTACGATGGTGACATTGACCCAAGTCAGGCGACGCAAGCATTTGCCAAAGGCGCGCGCGATTTAGGTGCCACCATTCAACGCTTCACACCTGTTACCGGAGTTGCGAAGCTTGAGTCAGGCAAGTGGTTGGTTAAAACCGATAAAGGCGACGTGACCTGTGACACAGTTGTTAACGCAGCTGGATATTTCGGTGCAGAAGTCGCCGCGATGATT
>JBMYWL010000106.1:0-5995 GCA_049607365.1 Alphaproteobacteria bacterium
GCAAACAGGATGAATACAACTGCGATAATCGGTAAAATGGCCCCAACAGAACGTCTAGAGGCCTCTAGCGTTAGCACCAACAGCACACTGCCCATAAACACGTCCAATGTGGATGGGTTACTGACCCGACTGGCAAGTGCTTCAGGTGGCAGCAAGGGCAAATAAAGCGCCGCAGCAACCACGGCCACCGCACACGCAATGTCTAGAAAGGATACACCATCAAAAAGATACCAAGCTTTGGCAGGTTGATGGTTGGGTTTGTGACGTGAAACGCCAAATAACAGAAAAACCAGACCAAGAGTAAATGATAAGTGAATGCCACGATGTAAAACTTCGCGGATTAAACCAAAACCAGAAGCGTAAAAATGATAAGCCGACATGGCAACCAGAGCGGTCGAAACAACAACACCAAGCACAGGATCAATCTTGCGGAAGGCGGTTTCAGGGTCAAATTTGCGTTCTAACTCTTCAAGTTCGCTTGCTGAAAGTTGCTTATCGGTCATTGTCGTTACCCGTCTTGTTCACGCTTTTAAAAGACAAAAAAGCCCGAAAGCAGAGAGGAAATCCCTACCTTCGGGCTCAAAATTAAGGGGCTAAGCCCATGTTAACAAAGGTTAAAACCTTACATTAAGCCAGCTTCTTTGTAGAAACGCGCAGCGCCATCATGCAATGGAACACCAATACCATTAAGGGCTGTACCTGTGTTGATTGTCTTGCCTTTTGCGTGACCAACATCCATCAACTTACGGCTTTCTGCATTCCACAAAGCTTTAGTGATGTTGTAAATCAACTCTTCGTCTTCTTTTGCATTTGTGAACCACTGAGCGCCCACGGCAACGGTTGAAGTTGCATCAACACCTTCGTAAGTTCCGGCTGGAATATCACTTTGTGCGAAGAAACCATACTTTGAAGTCAAAGCTTCAGCACCCGCACCATCGATTGGAACCAGCTTGATGTCTGCCGCTGAAGAAAGCTCAACCAACGCACCTGTTGGGTAACCCGCTACCACGAAAAACGCATCGATTTTGCCGTTACGAAGAGCTTCTGCCGCTGCACCGCCCTTTAGAGCTTCTGCAGTCAGGTCATCAGCTGAAATTCCGTTTGCGCCCAAAATAAGGTTCGCATCGACATAGGTTCCAGAGCCCGGCTCATCCAAAGAAACGCGCTTGCCCTTTAGGTCCGCGACAGAGTTGATGCCACTGTCGGCCAAAGCAACAAGGTGAATGTGCTCTTCAAACAAAGCCGCGATTGTGCGCAGTTCTGTTGCAGGCTCTTTACCTTCCATTGTGCCAGTGCCGGTGTATGCCCAGTAAGCCACATCAGATTGTGCAAAACCGGAATTGCGTAAACCAGAGATAATTGCGTTTACGTTGTCAACGGAACCACGTGAAGAAACAGCCGATGCAATCAAACCTTCAACACCACAGCTGCCGCCTTTTCCACACTCACGAGAGCCTGGAGGTTTTGAAATCGCGTTCGCGATCATGCCGCCAACCGGATAGTAAGTATAAGCTGTTCCGCCTGTGCCAATTGTAAAGAATTTCAGGTCTTGTGCTTGCACAGGTACGCTTAGGCCAACTGCCAAAGTTGCGCCAACTGCCAAGGCTTTCAGTGAATTGGAAATAAAACTCATGTCTTCTGTCTCCCTTTGAGAATACTAGCCCTTTTTACAGGCTATTCTGAATCTGTTTTAACATCAGTCAGTTTGTCAGAAGGTTAAGGAAAACTCAAGCATACGCGATAATTATTTCACAACCGTCTCATTTCCTGAGGAAGTTAAGACTGCCACATGGGGTCTTTGAGTTTTGACAGAAACTCTTCGTGTGCCTGAAGCTCATCGGCCGTGGGTTTATGTGCGCGGGCTGGTCGAGGGCCTGACTTTGCTGCAGCGCTAACGTCAGCGTTTTCCGTGGATGTTGCAGTCACGGCGTTCGTTGCCGCAGTTGGGGCTGAGGCTGCAAGGTCGAAACCTGTTTGGCGTCCGCCGCGAAGTTCCATATACACTTCGGCCAACAGCTCAGAGTCGAGCAATGCGCCGTGCAAGGTTCTGTGCCCATTGTCGATGTTAAAACGACGGCACAACGCATCCAGTGAATTTTGCTGACCCGGGAATTTTTTACGCGCAATTAGCAACGTGTCTACGGCTTGACGCATAGGCAACATAGGCTTTCCTGCGCGGACGAGCTCAAAATTCAGAAATTTCATGTCAAAACTGGCGTTGTGGATGACAAGCGGGCTGTCACCGACAAATTCCAGAAACGCGTCCGCGTGTTTTTCAAACACGGGGTAAGCGGACAAAAACTCTTCAGATAAACCGTGGACGCCAAATGCGCCCTCCGGCATATCTCGCTCAGGGTTCACGTACACATGGTACGTTCTTCCTGTCGGCACGAGATTATCAAGCTCAAGACACCCAATTTCAACCAACCGATCACCTTCGGCTGGGTCGAAACCAGTTGTTTCTGTGTCTAAAACAATCTCGCGCATATCAAATGTTTGCTGGCCACCCTGCTCCGTATTTATTACGGAGCCTTACAAGCCTAGGTTCCGTAATAAATACGGAACTGTAACTTAGAGTGAAAGCTAAACTTATTCAGCAGCAGCTTCTTTTGCAGCTTCAGCAGCTTCTGCCGCTTTTTCAGCTTTCTCAGCAACACGTGCTTTAGCTTTGTCTTTCATTTCGCTTTTCTTGGTTTGCTCTGGACGCTTACGCGCTTCCATGAGACCTTTTTCAGCCAAGATGCGTGCAACACGGTCAGTTGCCTGAGCGCCTTTTGCAAGCCAAGCTTTTACGCTTTCTTCAACCAAAGTTACACGCTCTTCGTGGTCACGTGGAAGCATTGGGTTATATGTGCCAACCTTTTCAAGGTAGCGACCATCACGAGGCATGCGAGAGTCAGCAGCTACGATGCGATAGAATGGGCGTTGCTTTGAACCACCACGAGATAAGCGAAGTTTTAGAGACATGTGATTTACCTTTTGTTTATACGTTAGTTATTAAGTTTGTATGTGTTTCAGTTATTTCTTTTTACCAAAGGGCGATGGCATGTTGCCAAGGGTCGGGAATTTTCCGCCGCCTAAGCCGCCACCCATTCCCCCACCAGATCCCAGACTTTTGCTAAGGTCTGACAAGGCTTTGGGGTCCAGGTTCATTTGACCGTCGGCACCGCCCTTGCTTAGGCTTTCGAGTGCTTCTGGGTCCATTCCCTCTGGTAAACCACCGGGGAAACCACCCTTCATTTTACCCATGCGCTTCATCATGCGTTGGGCTTCAGTAAACTGTTTTAAAAGCTTGTTTACTTCCTGAACCGTGCGCCCACAACCAGCGGCAATGCGCTTTTTACGCGATGCCTTGATAAGAATTGGCTGTTCACGCTCTTTCGGCGTCATGGAGTTGATAATCGCGATTTGGTGAGCGATGGTTTTCTCGTCAACCTTGGCAGATGAAAGTTGCTTCATCATTTTACCGCCGCCTGGCAACATTTTCAGCATGGACTGTAAACCGCCCATTTTGGTCAGTTGCTCAAACTGCTTCTTCATGTCGTTCAGGTCGAACGAGCCTTTTTTCAGCTTTTTGGCAAGTTTGGCTGCGTCTTCGTCTTTAACATGTTCCGAAGCACGCTCAACAAGCGAGACAATGTCGCCCATGCCCAAAATACGGTTGGCGATGCGACTGGGGTGAAAAACCTCCAAATCTTCAATTTTCTCGCCCGTACCCATCAACTTGATTGGACAACCCGTAACCGCACGCATGGAAAGCGCCGCACCACCGCGACCGTCACCATCAATACGCGTTAGAACGATACCGCTTAAAGCAACACGCTCGTTAAAGGTTTTAGCTGTGTGGACAGCGTCTTGACCTGTCAGCGAGTCCGCCACAAGCAAGGTTTCATGTGGCTGTGCGATGTCACGAACTTCAGCAACTTCTGCCATCAACTGTTCGTCAATTGACAAGCGGCCAGCCGTGTCGAGCATGACCACGTCGTAGCCTTCAAGCTTACCCATCATCAGTGCGCGACGGGTAATTGCCGCTGGCTGCTCCCCCGCGACGATCGGCAAGGTGGCGACATCAATTTGCTCACCCAGAACACGTAGTTGTTCTTGAGCTGCCGGACGACGTACGTCGAGCGAGGCCATCAGCACTTTTTTACGCTGGTTTTGTTTTAGCTTCAGGGCGATTTTTGCTGTTGAGGTTGTTTTACCCGAACCCTGCAAACCCACCATCAAAATTGGCACTGGCGGGTTACCACCAATGTTCAGGTCGGTTGAATCTGAACCAAGTATTTCCGTCAGCTCGTCATTAACAATTTTAATGACTTGTTGGGCCGGTGATACTGACCGGACAACGGCTTCACCAACAGCTTTTTCTTTAACGCGCGCTATGAAGTCTTTTACGACTGGCAGTGCCACGTCAGCTTCAAGCAGTGCGATGCGAATTTCACGCGCTGCACTGTCAACATCGGCCTCACTAAGAGCAGCACGACGCTTGAGTTTATCAAAGACACCGCCAAGGCGGTCACTTAAGCTCTCAAACATAAGGCCTTGGCCCCTCTTATTTAACGCGTTACAAGTCTTAAATTCCGTTCAGATATTAAGAACGGAAAAACGCCTCCCTCGTTCACACCTTTCTTGATCGGTGGGAACGAAAAAACGCCCATGCACGAACCCTCGTGGATGAGCGGCACAGTCCCTTTCATAGGAACCTGTGGCAGACTTTCTAAATTTCAAGGCCTTTGTAGGCACTCCAACACCTTATGACACGACAAAAATTCACAACTCAGCCGAGATTCGCCGATTTGCCCTTAAAACAGCTCACTCACAACCAAAAATTCTGGAAAATGCAGGGGTGCGGCAATGACTTCGTAATTGTTGATGGGCGAGTCTCTGACTTGTCACTAACAACTCAAGTCATCAAACGTCTTAGCAATCGCAATTTTGGTGTGGGTTGTGATCAATTCATCATCTTGAAAAACGCTGCCAATGCAGATGTCTTTATGGACATTTACAACACGGACGGCTCCTCGGCTGAAGCATGTGGCAACGCCACTCGCTGTGTGGCAAATCTTATGTTTGAGGAAAAGCTTGCCGATGACGCATCTGGGAACATATCAATTGAAACTTCGGCAGGCGTATTGAAATGCCGCAAGGTCGGTGATTTATTTGAAGTTGATATGGGCGAACCAAAGGACACCGCAACGCCCCTTAACTTTCCCGAACTTAACTTAATTGGTACACCAGTGAACGTGGGGAACCCACACTGTGTGTTTTATTGTGACGATGTCGCGAAAATCGATCTGGGGGTGATTGGGCCGCTGATTGAAAACGACCCGCGCTTTCCAAACAAAACCAATGTCGAGTTTGTACAGATTTGTTCAAGAACCAACGTGATACAACGCACTTGGGAACGTGGCGTGGGTGAAACGCTTGCCTGTGGATCCGGCGCATGTGCCGTCGCCGTTGCTGGCGTTCTAAGAGACTTTACAGATCGCCAAGTGACGATTGAGCTAAAGGGTGGCACATTGGCCATTGAATGGCGCGAAACTGATGGCCATGTTTTGATGAGCGGCCCCGCCGAGCATGTATTTACGGGTGAAATTCGACTGTGAACAATTCAATTGGGAAAGATCCAAACGGTAGCCACACAACAAAAGGCAAGGTAGAGGTCGTCACCCAAGGCTGCCGCCTGAACGCCTTTGAATCTGAAGTCATCCGCAAACATGCCCTTGAATCTGGTTCCCTAAAGGACACAATCATCATAAACACTTGCGCCGTCACCGCAGAGGCTGAACGCCAAGCGCGGCAAGCTGTTCGACGGGCACGACGCGAAAACCCTGAAGCCGAAATTGTGGTGACAGGTTGCGCCGCCCAAATTGACCCTGATCGGTTTGCGGCCATGCCAGAGGCAGACAGAATTGTCGGCAATGTGGAAAAAATGGAAGCCACGACCTGGAACCCCATGCGCAACGATCAGGCACGTATTTCGGTGAATGACATT
>JBMYWL010000107.1:0-5992 GCA_049607365.1 Alphaproteobacteria bacterium
GAGGCTGCGAAAGAGCTAACTGTTAGTTTAAGAAACAATGGTCAGCGTGCTGATGTATATACCGGTAAGTAGTCGGCGAAAGAATTGAAAAACGCCTAAATCGCATATCCCGAACTTGTTTCGGGACCTCCTGTTGGTGTCAAATGAGGTCTTGAAACTTTTGCGGTCAAATCTTCGTATCCATTGTGAAAGCAGTAAAATGGAGCAAGCTCTGGAATGACACGAAGAAGACGGTTGTATCTGAAAATCATCCATTGGTTGATGGTGCCTCTGTTCATTTGGTTCTTGGTAATCGGTCCACCGCAAGCCCACGCGCTTGGTAAATACGGTTTTTTGGTACATTCAAACTTGGCACTGGTTTTCGTCATTCTGTGCATTGGCTGGACGATTGATTTTGTTGTTCGCGGCCTTGCAACAACGCGGACACCCAAGCTGCCGAATTGGGCCAAACGCGTGCACTGGTGGATGCATCGTTTGATCATTTGGGGTTTGTTCGCGGTCGCCCTCGGTGGCTTTTTGTTGGGCTTAACATCTAACAGATTGTTAAAAGCGGGTGGGTTCTTGCCCATCGCACCGCCCCAGAGTATGCATCAAGCAAACGCCATAATCGGTGACATTCACATCTTGCAGTTTTATGCGCTCGGCGGGTTGATAGGCGTTCACGCCGTTTTTCATATCTGGCGACATTACAAGGTTAAAGACAATGCCTTAAAAGTCATGTTGCCAAAAATGTTTCACAAATATCTTTGATATAAATGCCTAACTCAACTTTATGTTGCTTTTCCGAGTTAAAAATAGAATAAGGTGCCCGATTAAAAAGGGGGACTTATGATTCGAACTAAAAATTCTGTTTTTGTGGCTACCGCTGTTGCGTCATGCTTGCTTGTTTCAGCTTGTGGATCATTGAAAAGCGGGCCTTACAGATCGTTTAGTGGTAAACAAATGCTTATGTGGGGGCAGAACGCACCAACTGCGTCTTGCGATGATTTGTTTCGGCAAAAAAAGACCATTCAAGGCTTAATGGGCGGCTCGTATAAAACAAGCTATGGCGCAGGTTCCTTGTTGAAAGTTTTGGCCCCAGAAACTTTGTCTAGAATAGACGCACAAGCCCCAAGATGCCCTGATTTGCACAATTCCAAAGTTCAGAACATTGGTAGGTATTTCACGGGTTAAGTGATTTGTATAAGCTGAATGATGCGGGTGATCGTTCGATCATTCAGGTACGGTTTTAGCTTGTTGTTTGTTACAGTCAAAATTTTGATAAAACGCTCGATTTAAGCGGGGATTTATGGTTCGAACTAAAAACATTTTTGCAAGCACAGTTGTTCTTGCCTCTTGTCTGTTGGTAATCTCTTGTGGAAGGTCCACAGGTTATCAAGATGACCGAATTAAGAGCTTTTCAGGCGCTGATCTGGTAAGGTGGGGAAACGAAGCTCCCACAACGCCGTGCGATCTATTACACAGAAGAAAAGACGCCATTGTGGGTTTATTTCAGAACAAATACAATACTGGCGGAAGTCAAAAATTGGCATTGATGCAACTGGGCGCTGATGCAAACGCGAAGTTAAACACTCAAACCAACAGATGTCCTTATCCAGCACGTTAGCGTTTAGTGCTGTTGTTTTTTAGTTTTGCTAGGAACGGTATTAATGTCTCCTTGCCTTCATTTTTTGGATACAAGGTGCTACAAATCTAGTGGCATCTCATACCTTGGAATCTGGTTCAAGGGAAATATACAGTTTTGTTTGGAGGTTCTTCAGCAAAAGTGATATTAAAAAGGTCGTTACCCAAGCTGAATTCAAACCATCATATCGTTGAATTGGTTAATAGCGTTTCAAGGTGGTATAAATTATAGATGCAAACGGATTTTTGATGAGGGCAAAAATTGAAAAATTTGGCTATATTTTCAATAATTATAATCTCTTTCTTTTTCGGATTAAGCTACAAGCACTTTTTTGAAAAAGAAAAAGAATGGCAATTACTTAACGCGTTACCTAAATGGCATACAAGAGATCCAGATCATTGTAATAAAATGAGTGATCTGCGTGAAACAGTGTTGGTGTCGATGGTTAATCTATTGAACCAATCACAACAACTAAAGAGGGGTGAAAAAGAGTCTATATTGTTTCTCGATATTGGACTAAGTCGCGCCCTTGGGGAAGAGAATTGTTTACCATCTAGTATATTTAACCAACTGCCTCAAATAATCACAAATAACAATATGCTTGAAGCTCGCATAGTTGAGCATCAATTAGAATTGGCGGAGAAGTCTTCAAATTCAACCCCATATATCATTGAAAAAATCGGGAACTCTGCTTTCAATAAAAAAAGGCAAGGCTCAGAAACATTTACCAAACATGATATAAGACCTTTTGCTCGAACAGTACTGGCTAAATTTGGGAAAGATGCTTTATTGTTTAGCGATGAGGCTTTCAATCAAATTTCAAGTGATAGCGCTCTTGGTACTGGTGCTGCTCAAGTGGCAGCAGCTGTGGGCCACCCTGAAGCTCTACAAAAAATAAATAAAATGATGATTTCAGAACTTAGAAAAATCCCAAATGATCAAGCAATTCCATGGCACACTAGAAATAGGTTATACGAGCTTGCTTACGCGATATATTTTTCAAAAACCAAAGATGAAAAATATATCAACACAATTAGAGAACTAATGACTCGCCAAGTTCAGAGTTGGGCTCCACCTTTTGGGTTAATTGAAATGTATCCAAAAAGAATGTGTAAGCTTTTAGCTAAAATCCAAGGTAGCAATCTAAATTCAGTTTCAGAATATCATTATTGCGGCGATGACAAAATCCCATTTGAACAATAGGCCACTGATATTGAGCTACGAAGTAGCGTGGGGTAGGGTGAAACTTTGCCGAATACACAAAACTAGGCTATGGAACAAGTCCAGCGTTGCGGTGATGTTTAGTATTAGCTTTCGTACCACTAGGCTGTAACCTTTTCGGGACAAAAAGGGCAATGGTGGATCGGGTGGCCTTGTGCGGTTAGCCGAGGATGTAAACATGGTATCCATCACCATATTTCCCATCTAAGCCACTGAACGAAAGAACAAGGCTGGAAAACGAAATCTTCTGTTGAAATTATTTTACCATCTGACATTGCTTTAAAGGTTCGTTGCACAAATGTTCTTCGAAGAATTGATCCAAATTCAAAAGGATTACTTGCGAGATAAAAAGATCAATTTTGTGACCTTAACAGAAGTTGGGAATTCTGGTGCGTATACTTATACTCTCTGATTTACACGACGATTTTTGGGCCGATTGCAACAGAGATCCTTTTAATGGTGTTGAGCATTTGATCGCCCAATTGGATTACCTGATTTTGGCTGGGGATGTTTCGAACAAGCCAAAAGTTCGTTGGAAATACGCATTCGAACGTCTTTCTCGACTTTTGCCGTTAGAAAAAGTTTTTGTGTTTCCTGGCAATCATGATTTTTATAACTTCCGAATTGATGATGAAGATCGCCTTGAAAATATAGCATCTTCTTTTGGGGTGACCTACGTTCAAAAAAAGACAATCGTATTGGGCGGGACACGAATACTCTGTGCTACACTATGGACCGATTTTGAGTTAGGGCAACAACGAGCCATCAACGAACGTTTAGTCACCTCAAAGATGAACGATTACAAAAAAATCCGTGTTGCAACCGGCGGCTATAGAAAACTTCGCCCTTCAGATGTAGCTTTTCGACATAGCGACCATTTGAGTTGGTTGAAACAAGAGCTTGCCAAACCATTCGATGGTGCGACCTACGTCGTAACGCACCACGCACCCCATCCATCAGTTCTGAATAATTACTCGGAAGGGCTTGAAGCTGCCTATGCAAGTGACCTTGGCGAAGTGATTAAAATCTATGAACCGGAGTGTTGGTTCTTTGGACATAGCCATGACGCCCAAGACATAGAAATTGGAAATACAAAACTGCGGAATGTGGCTTTGGGATATCCGGAAGACGTTTTAGATCCTGAGAAACGAATTGAAAAACTAATACTCGAGATTTAATCAATATGATTTTCGGTTTTCTCGATTAACTCTTCTGCTTTTTGAAGTGCAATGATGAGGTCCTTTATGCCCCCTAGCTTCATTTTGATCGTTCCGTTTTCGCCACCGGCAATGTTGTTAAGTGACAAAACCGCAAATTTGTTTTTACTCGAAACGATAAGGCTAATATTCTGAGTTGCTTGAATTTTCTTGTCGGCGCTAAAATCGAACGAGCTGACCTTATCCCAGAACGAAGAATCTTGCACTTTTCCGTAAAAATCTTCAGCGGACTGGTTGCTTATTGTTGGGCCGACATGTATCGGATTTTGATTTGGTTTTGTTTCTCTTTTGGTCATGAGTTACCCCCTTAACCTTTCACCCTTCGGGTCAAATGGTGCTTCAGCGAGCAGGGTGGCCTTGTGTGGTTGGCCGAGGACGTAGACGTGGTACTCAGTTCCCGGCTGGTGGTGTTCCTTTTTGATGAACCCCAGTGCCAATGACTTTTCAACCGAGTATCCATAAGCACCTGTCGACACGCGGCCAACGGGTTTGCCGTCGGTGGTGAAGATGGGCTCCCCACCCGTGGCGTCGGCCTGATCAACCTCAATCTCCAGGATGCTTAGCAGTTCGCGCGGTGCCTTGTCTTTAATCGCCTCAAAGCCAGATTTCCCAAGAAAATCACCTTTGTCAGTTTTGACGAGACGCTCCAAACCAACCTCTTGCGGCCAATACTCGGGTGAGTATTCACGTCCCCAAGAGCCATAGCCTTTTTCCACTCGCAGTGACCCGAGTGCGCGACCACCAACGGGCACAACGCCCAAGTCAGCACCAGCTTCAAACAGGGCATCATACAAGGCGAGTTGCTGGTCTTGCGGTACATAAACCTCAAAACCCAAGTCACCAGTGAAGGAAACACGCAGCACGCGTGCGTCCAAGCCAGCAACTGTCATTAGCTTTGAACGCATGAATTTAAACGCGTCGTTGGTCATGTCTTCGTTGGTCAAACGAGCGAGCAGGGTTCTGGCGTTTGGTCCTGCGATGTTGAAGCCCGTAAGCTGTTCGGTCAGGCAAGTGAAGCTTGTATCAGCTGGCAAAGGCACAGCATCAAAATAACGCTGGTGGTATCGTTCTGCCATGCCGGAACCCACCATGAAATAGTGATCCTCGGCCAGCTTGGTGATTGTGAAGTCTCCGGCTATGCCGCCACGAATGCCGAGTAGGGGTGTTAGGCACGAGCGGCCAACTTCGGTTGGTATGGTGTTGGCAGCAAAGGCGTTTAGCCAGTCAAAAGCACCAGCGCCTTTAATCTCGTATTTGGCAAAGTTGGAGATGTCGATGACACCAACGGCAGAGCGTAGGGCGCGACACTCGTCACCCACGTGGTGCCACCAGTCTTGGCGTTCGTAGCCATAGGTCTCGATGCGGGACACGCCTTCAGGTGCGTACCATAGCGGGTGTTCCCAGCCATAGTTCAGGCCGAAAACGGCGCCTTTTTCTTTTTGACGCTCGTACACGGGGCGCTTACGTCCATCAATCGGGCGTCCAGCTTCTCGCTCTTCAAACGGGAAGTGGATTTTGAAACGATGGCTGTACGCGTCAAAGGTGCGGGCTTTGGTAAAGGCCTTGTTTGCCCAGTGGCCGTAACGTGCCATGTCCCACGGGAACATGTCGTACTCTGGTTCGCCTTCGATAATCCACTGCGCCAATTGAGAGCCCAAACCGCCGGATTGGGAGAAACCCGGAATAATGCCGTTGCAACAAAAATAGTTTTTCAGTTCCGGTACGGGCCCGAACAGGGCAGCACCGTCGGGTGACCAGATCATCGGGCCGTTAATGTTACGCTTTATGCCAGCGGTTTCCAAAGCGGGCAAACGCTCCATCGCTCGCATGACATTGTCAGAAATGCGCTCCAGATCATCTGGTAATAACTCGTGCCCGAAATCGAGCGGTGTTCCTTCTTCGGCCCAGAACCGTGCATCTTTTTCATAAG
>JBMYWL010000108.1:0-5949 GCA_049607365.1 Alphaproteobacteria bacterium
GGCGCTGAAAACGCAACCGCACGAACATAAATCATGCCGGTTTCGACCAATTCCGGGTCTGGTAATATGAAAACCAGTATGTTGGAACCGAACGTCCTAATAAAAAGACCCACCAACGCGCCAAACACAAAAGATAGGCTCAAGGCTTGGCCTATGGTTGCGGTCGCACCATCCGTGTTCTTTGCACCAAGCTCATTTGAGACCAAGGCGGTGGCACCCTGTCCAATACCAGCGCCAACTGCTATCATTAGGATATAAACTGGGAATGTCATGCTCAACCCTGCCAATGCAGCGGTCGAAATTTCTCCAGCAAAAAAAGTATCAGTTAAAGCATAAAGGGTGTTGAAGATCATTCCAATTGCAGCTGGAACCGCAATTTTTAGCATGAGACGCCAAATTGGACCCTTCGTCAGATCAATGCTTGCAGAGCTAGAAGCCATTAAAAATCAACTACCTTACCCGGGTTCATTAAGTTTTTGGGGTCTAAAGCTAATTTGATTGTTTTCATAACCCCAATTGCCGCAGCCCCGTGCTCTTCTTCCATATAGTGCATTTTTCCATACCCTATGCCGTGTTCGCCGGTACAAGTACCCCCCAGTTTAATCGCACGATGCACCATGCGAGCGGCATGTTCTTTTGCTTTACTCATGCTGACGTCGTCTCCAGGCTCGATTAGATACAACAAATGAAAGTTCCCATCGCCCACATGTCCAACCAATGGCGCAAACAAACCATCGTCTTTAAGTTCTTTTTGGGTTTCCAAAATGCATGTCGCTAGTTTGGAGATTGGAACACAAATGTCGGTCGACCAGCCAACCGAACCTGGTACTAAGGACAAGCTTGCGTACAAGGCATCGTGCCGAACTTTCCAAAGAGCATTTCTCTCTTCAGTATTGTTCGTCCATTTGAAATCTTCACCACGATTTTCACTTGCTATCTCTCCTGCGAGTCCCGCCTGCTCTTTAACGCCATCCTCTGAGCCATGGAATTCAAAGAACAGCGTTGGTTTTTCTGCCCAACTGGTTTTTGAGTAAGTGTTAAACCCGCGAACTGTAACTTCATCAGCCAGCTCCATTCGTGCGACTGGAATTCCCATCTGGATTATCGACATGGCAGTACTTGTTGCACCCTCCATATCTTCAAAAGCACAAACGGCGGCGGACATAGCTTCAGGAATACCAAAGAGTCTCAACTGTACTTCGGTTATTATGCCTAGTGTTCCTTCAGACCCGACAAACAGTTTTGTCAAATCGTACCCAGCCGAAGATTTCTTGGCGCGTTCCGGTTTTAATGACAGATCCATCTGCCATAACGACCGTTAAACCCATGACGTTTTCGCGCATGGTTCCATACCGAACTGCGTTCGTTCCGCTTGCTCTTGTGGCAGTCATACCGCCAAGCGACGCATCAGCACCGGGGTCAATAGGAAACATTAGCCCCGTGTCTCGTAAGTGTTCGTTCAAGGATTTACGCGTCACCCCCGCCTGAACTCTACAATCCAAATCAGCTTCGTTCACCTCCAAGATGCTGTTCATTTGGGAAAGGTCGATTGAAATTCCACCTTGTCTTGCTGCAACATGCCCTTCTAAAGATGTACCTGTTCCAAAAGCAATTATTGGGGTATCAAATTCAGCACAAAGCTTCACCGCGCGTTGAACATCCTCAGTCGATTGTGCAAACACGACGGCATCAGGTGGCTCTGAAGTGTGGTAAGACTCTCCCTTCCCGTGTCTGTCGCGAATATCTTTGGAATCACTGTAAGAATTTCCAAATTCACTTTTCAATTTGTTCAACAAAGCCGTTGGGGCAGATCTTTGCTTCATATCAACAAGACACTTTCGCACGTAGTTTGGAAAATCCAGTTTTAACATCTAACCATATAAAGACAAAAAAAACCAGTCAACCATCACCTAATTGAGGTTTCAGGGCCTTATTCTTCGCTATTTGATTATCAACACGCGAACGTTGCAAATTAAAACTAATTTTACATAAACCCGCTGTGACAAAAAAATCACCTACGTTGGAAACTTCTACACGAATTGCATACTGGGATCTGTAATTCGTGCTTCAAAGAACACATTTGTACGTACATACAGCTTATTCACAGTTTTCCAGTGTATCTGGAACAAGTCCTGCTTAGATCCTTATATGAATGTAACAACTCAAGCCATCCAATGCTGTTTCAAAGCAAAAGCAAAAAAGACATTTAGGACCGAATTTCGAACCATGGGAAATATCCTTTCGACAATTCATTTAACAAAGTTAACCGCCATCGCAACTCTCGCGATGTTGCTGTTGTCTGCCACAAATGTCCATGCTCAAGCCTCTGCGTTACAACTAAATACAATGTACAGAAAATGTGGCACAGAAGCATTCCTTGTTAAGTCCTCTTGCCTAAGTGCTCGCGCTTTAAAAAGGCAGTGTGACAGCGCCAGCGGTGTCGCGAGATGGAACAAAAGTGCTTTCTATTGCCGGGGTAGCATTGGAAACCGAACAGCTTCAGCCTCACGAAGCACAATTACCAACACAACACGAAAATCAGGTTTCAGTGCACTTTCTTACAAGGCACCCGTTGCTGCGGTAAGTCAAAATGGAGCCTCAGCAAAATCAGACTACGTAAATCGAATTTGCTCCAAGAGCTCCAGTAACGCTCAATCCAGAATTGTTAGGGGTGAAATTTGCCGTTTCAAAAATGGAAAGCGTGTTAGTGCGCCAATCGGAACCTATAGATTTGACATAAAACAGGGTCGAACAAATGCAGCAACAATTGCCTGTATAAAACAACGTGTTAAGTCGATTACCAGATCGACCATTACCCACCACAAGGGTAAGAAAATACAAGCATCAAAAAATTACAACTTTTGCAACATCAGCGGTATTTTAGCGCTAAACGGTACATTTTAATTTTTCTGACTAAATTCTTAAAGATTTTCAGCTCTAACCCTTGTGGTCCTTAAGCGGTATCTTCAAAACAAAACACCACAGATTGCGAATCCAAATAGAATCTGTGTGTTTTTTTGCGCTATGGATCAATTTCGGGTATTTTCACCTTAAGTATTCATAGTCTGAGGCACGGAATGTTTGGCTCTCCGTCATTAGTTTGGCGTCCTGTTGGATTTGTTAGCACGACTGTAGTTGTTTCAAGCAGCATTCTGCTTGCGAGCGCGCTTGCCTATGCCATTGCATATAAGCCACAGGAAACACAAATCGTTTCCTTACAAGCAGATGCGCTAATTCAGTCCGAAATCACGCCCGCTAGCTTAAGTCACTCCCTTCCCGTACCTGCACTCATTCGCCCAGCAAATAGACCGACGAATGCAGCGCTGTCACTTGTTCCCCTACCGCGTAAGCCAAAGATTGCCGCGTCACCTGTGTTAGCGGAAATCACACAAGCAACAGAGCCGCAAGACATTGGCGATTTACTGAATTTACTAGATCAAGACACGGACACAAGTGAACAGATTCCGGAAAGTGCAATACCGGAAGACACAGCTCAAGTTCAAGACCAAGCTCAAGACCAGAGCGATGATGTTGAAACTAACACGGCAGAGCCATCCCTGTCAGAGTTTTTGTCCGCTCTCGCCTTAGATGAGATTGAAGTTGAGCAACCTTCTTCGAACCTTGATCAAACTGTGCCTGCTCAATCGCCACAAGTTTCAGAAGTTGTGGAAGACAAGCAAGAAGCATCAACCCTACCAAAACTACAAGACCTCGGCTTATCAAAGCCAAAGGCAGCAAAGCAAAAGATACAAAAAGTCTTCGACCTTGGAATTCAGGTTTCAGACCACGCAGGTGCCGGAGACAAATTTTGGAACGGACGTTTTCCTTGGACCGCGTCAACGCCTGTTAAGGCACAAAACGGCGAACCTGTCACAAATCCATTGGTGGTTCAAAATACAACGGCCGTTAAACAGGCTGATTCTGATGTGAATGATGGATCAATTCCAAAATCATTCATTTTAAGTGCCGTGTCTGACCTAGATACAACAACAAACCCAGTTGATCAGAGCACTCCAACTACTACCACCCCAAAGATGGAACCTAGCCAAGATCAGCCTACTCCTGTCATTGACCAGGAAGCCTTAGTTGCCGATTATGGTGGTGAAATTTCCAATTTAATCCAACAAAACATTCAGTATCCAGACACTCTACTACCTGAAAAAGTGACTGGAACTGTCGAGTTGGGTCTGGTTTTCAATACCTTGGGTAAAATTACAAACGTTGTCATAATCAAAAGCAGCAAAAACCGCATTATTGACGAAGGCGCTGTCGCTACCGTTCGTGGTATCGCCTTCCCGGTACCGCCAGAAGGCGCAACACCAAACCAGTTAAGGTTTGGCATTAAGATGACTTACACACCGCCAGCGTCAGCAAGCTAAGCTCTCATTCAGCAGCAGCTTGAACATCCAACCAACTGATAAGGTCCGAAATAACCTTATCTTTCTGTGGTTCATTTAAAACCTCATGACGAAGATCTGGATACAAATTCATCTCAAGATCTGCAAACCCTTTTGCTTTCAAATATGAATGCAATTCTTTGACACTTTTGCCCATCATGCCAACAGGGTCGCGTTCACCCGAAAGCAGATAAACAGGCAATGATCTGTCAGTGTTGGTAAATCCAGAATTGTAAATATCAATCAAGGCACCAGATAAATCACAAGCCAGTTGAGTTGAAAACTTACCACCTGCGTGCGGGTCAGCAATATAGGCATCAACAACAGCCGGGTCCGTACAAATCCAGTCATAGGGCGTTCTGTTTGGTTTAAATGGCCCGTTGAATTCTTGCTCCATCAATTTATCAGCCAACGGTGAGAAATTTCTGAGCCCATGACGCCAGCGCTCAAACTTTGCCAGAGCGGCAGCGATCTTGTCTTTAATTTTCACGGGACCACGCGTACCAGACAAAGCCACGGCTTTATAGGGTAAATCATTACGCTGCATCAGAGATTGACCGAGGAAAGAACCCATGGAGTGGGCCAACAGAAATGTCTTTTGTCCTGCAACTGAATTTTGCTTTTGAACCTGTAGAATATCCAGAACCGCTTTTTCCCAGCCATCCTTATCAGCGAAGTGACCATCAGCGCTGAATTCCGCATTTCCTGCGTCTACTGAACCACCAAAACTTCGGTGATCATGACTGAATACCGCGTATCCCGCCTTGTTCAAGCTTTTGGCAACATAGTCATAACGGCCAGCGTGTTCACAAATGCCATGGATAATCTGAACAGCGCCTTTTGCGTCATTCACCCGCCAATTGTAGGTTTTCAGGGTTCTGCCATCGGCGGCTGACTTAATAAATGCAGTTTCCATGATTCTTTTCTTTAAATTTAGGCTGTGACGCCTTACATCAGCAACCTAAAGCGAAATACTTCGGAAAAGCAAACTTTATGAACCCCATGTTAAAATCCGCACTGGAACTTGGTCCAATTCTGGTTTTTGTCGCCCTAATCAATATGTACAACATTCATGTAGCAACTTATGTGTTTGTGGTCTTGGCACCAATCACCATGTTCATCACTTGGAAGATGGACGGCTCCATTTCGCCAATTCAGTGGATTGGTACGCTGATAATCGTTATCTCAGGCATGGCGACAATCTTAACTGGAGACAGCCGTTTCATAAAAATGAAACCAACAATTGTTTCTGCCTTCTTTGCTGTTGTTTTGGGTTATGCCTTTTTCGCCAAAAAACTTTGGTTAAAGAAGGTGCTGGGTTCTCAGTTGGAAATGCCAGATGATGTGTGGTTAAAATTGACCATTCGCTGGGCCATGTATTTTGCAGCAATTGCAATCGCCAACGAGTTTGCGTGGCGATATTTAAGTGACGGACATTGGGGTTATTTCAAAATCGCTTTGATCCCTATTTCACTTATCTTTGGCATATCCCAAGCGCCATTGATGATGAAATACATGAAAGTCGACGAAACCAAATAAATTTGGGTTTCTT
>JBMYWL010000109.1:0-5936 GCA_049607365.1 Alphaproteobacteria bacterium
AAAGAGGTTCTAGATGAAGTGAAAAACCTGAATTGAAAGTTGGCATTCTGTAATTTTAGAAATAGATGCCGAAGTGAGACAAACAAGATCCCCGCACTTGATGCGGGGTCCAGTCCTAACTATAAATTCTCTATGGACCCCACAATAAATGCGGAGGTCGGTATCTGATAGGCGAATACACTATGACTAAAACAATCGGCGTATTGATCTGTATGGATACAGATGCAGCCTTATCCGCAGAACACTGTGGGCAAAGGGTGAGAACCTTGCTGCAACCTCCGATCAAAGCGCAGGGACACGATTGGCAGTTCGCGTTCTATCAAGCCCATAAGGGTGAACTGCCTGATAGTGTGGCGGATTGTGATGCTTACGCTGTGACAGGCAGCCCAAACTCAGTGAATGATGATGAGCCATGGATTGAGCCCTTGTTTGATTTCATTCGTAAAATCGACGAGTATAAAATTCCAACGATTGGCATATGCTTCGGACACCAAGCTATCGCCAAGGCCTTGGGTGGTGAAATTGTGAACGCAGGCTTGGGCTGGCGTTTGGGCGTTGCAGAAACAAGATACAGAACCTATAAGCCGTGGATGTCACCTGAACATGAAACGTTGGCAATTCCGGCGGCGCACTTAGATCAAGTAATCGCTTTGCCTGAGCGTGCTGAGGTATTGGGTGGGAATGACTATTGCCCCATAACTACGGTTTGCGTTGAAGATCACTTCTTCACAACTGCATATCATCCGGAGATGAGCATAGATTTCTTGGCAGATCTGGTGCTGTTTTTGGATAAGAAAGAAAGTGCCAAGTTAGGCGATGCGGCATATGCAAAAGCCCTTGAAGACGTGCGGAAAGTTAAACCGCAAAGTGACGAGTTTGCAGCTTGGGTTGTACGCTTTTATGCGCAAAAGCTTGCAGCTTAAATCGTGACGCTTTAAAACTGGGAAAAAGAAGCATGGGCATTGCAATGGAACCGTCATCAACCAGTTTTCCGGAAAAACTTCTGGATGGATACAAAGAATTCAAAGCTAATCGGTTTGTCGATCAAAAAGAGCGATACGAGGCTTTAGCGGAAGAAGGTCAAAAGCCTGAAACCTTGATGATCGCTTGCTGTGATTCAAGGGCCGCACCCGAGATTGTGTTTAACTCGTCCCCAGGCGAATTGTTCGTGACACGTAACGTTGCAAACCTTGTCCCGCCTTACAGTCCAGACGGTACATATCGTGCAACAGCAGCTGCGCTAGAATATGCGGTCCAAGTCCTGCGCGTTAAAAACATTATTGTGTTGGGACACGGCCGTTGTGGTGGCATTTCGGCTGCTCTGGACCCGATGGAAGAGCCTTTGTCACCAGGTGACTTCATTGGCAAGTGGATGGAGCTTTTAACACCCGCAGCTGAAGCGGTTAGTCAAAACGAATGGATGACAGCTACGGAGCGTCAAACAGCTTTAGAGCGCATTAACATTCGAAACTCTGTTGCGAACTTGCGAACTTTTCCTTGCGTATCGATCTTAGAGGGACGCGGAAAGCTGCAAGTTCATGGTGCTTGGTTTGACATTTCCAAAGGTGAGCTTTGGGTGATGGACTACGAAAGCGGCAACTTTGTACGGGCGTCTGAAGATATCTAGCTTTTTCTTAGCGCGTCAAAAAATATAGGACTGCAACAATACCTGGAAAGCCTGAATACATCCAGAGCGGTGCAGATAAACTCTTGTGAAATTGCCTGACTTCCTCAATTGCTTCGGGTGGAATGTCTAAACGAATTTCTTGTTTGGACGACTTGCAGAACAGTTTTACGTCTTTGTCACTTGGTACCAAGGGAATGAAAAACAAGTGGTAGTAAGTTTGCCAAGCTGACATGGTCACCGTTCCATTCTCCCTAAACGGGGATGTCCAGTTTTTCATGTCTTTGTCGTTTATTTTAGATCTACCTGTGCCGAAAAACCGCATGGATCACGTCCAGATTTAAATTGCCAATGTGCTTGCCTAACGTCGGGTGAGCTGTGTTGCAAGCCTAATGCTCGACTTCTGGTGCTTTAAAAGAGCACCCTGTGCAAATGGACATTGAATTTGAACACGGCAGTTTAGTTTTTGCCTACACCATGTATTTGATCGCGACCCTAAGCCCCGGGCCCGCGAACCTTGCAATTGCGGGAACCTCTATGCGTTTTGGTCGCACAGCGGGGCTGTCGATTGCCCTCGGCGTTATACTGGGGTCCTTAACGTGGGGTGTTTTGGCGGCAATTGGCCTGTCAGCTTTTTTGCTATCTTACGGCTGGTTGATGAACTTGTTGCGCGTCGTGGGCGGCTTGTACCTTCTTTGGTTGGCATATAAGGCTCTAAAATCCGCTTCATCAAACAATGGCCTCGCGATAGAGAAAGCCCAAAAGCACCCAAACTATAAGTCATACTTCCTTAAAGGATTGGCAATTCATCTAACCAACCCCAAGAGCATATTTGCTTGGTTGGCAATTATTGCTGTCGGGGTAGGAGAGGCAGGTACCACTTTAACGTCATTCATAGTTGTTGTCGGGTGTTGGTTGATGGGTATTTGTATTTTTAGTGGATTGGCCTTGCTGTTTTCGACAGAGAGTATGGCGAGGACGTACTTGTCGTTTCGGCGTTGGATTGATGGCTTGACAGGCTTGGTGTTTGGTTTCGCAGGCCTAAGTTTGATGTTGTCTGCCTTTGAAAGGAATTGAGATTATGACGAAACCTATAGCTTTGGTGGCGGCTGATGGTGAAACACGCAAAGTGAAGTCTAATTACCCTGAACCTTTCTATTCTCGTGTTGCCGGGCGCCAAAAACGCGTGCTTGGGAATGTGTTTGGCTTAGAGAATTTTGGTGTAAATCAAACAACATTGGCACCCGGGTCTCAATCTGCCTTACTGCACAAGCACAGCAAACAAGATGAGTTCATTTACATACTGAGCGGAGAGGGAACCTTAGTTACAGACCAAGGCGAGGCCCGGATGACTCCCGGAATGTGTGCGGGTTTTCCGGCCGCTGGGCTAGCTCACCACTTGGTCAACAACTCGGAAGCCGACGTGGTTTATCTTGAAATTGGCGATCGCACCAAAGGTGACGGTGCGACTTACCCGAATGATGATTTAAAGGCTGTGTTAGATGAAGACGGTAAGTGGTGCTTCACACATAAAGACGATACACCGTATTGAGATTGGATCCTTTTTATTCGTCGCCTGCAACGCCATAACTCGGTGCATCTGACGGGTTTTGTGCTCGGGTCAGATAGGCCAGCATCTGCGGTTCATATGCCAGCCAGAGCTTTTCAAGTTCGCCAATTGGGTCAGTGTCGTGCCAGTCGACGCGAAGATCGACCAATGGGAATGGCATTTTGTCAGAAACAATTAGACCGGCCGAGTGCACTGGCCCTTCTTCACCACCAACATCAACACCAGCACGTAGCCCTGTCAGCAAGCGTTTTGCCAAGTGGTCATCAGGGTTGGCTTCGAACCCGTCAGTCATTGCCTTTACCACCGCAGTGCTTGACAACAAATTTCCGGCAGCGATACAATTGTCAGCTTGGCTGATGGCATTGGTGCCTAGTATGTTGTCGCCCGTGAATTGAGCCGTTGAACCTTTGACATCCACAGCAGTCAATTGACGAAAGGAAATGTGCTCCCTGTCTTTAACGATTGAGGCGATGGCAGCTTCCGCAGTTAAGCCTGCTTCCATTTGATCAAGAACAAGTTTAGCCAAGTTTGGGTCGGTGACATTTTGAGTTGCGACGGCACCCACGCCTGCACGTGTATGTGGACAGCGTGCACCAACGCAAATTGATGAGGTTGTTATCGCAACACCGAACATGCCTGTTTTGGCGCATCTGCCTGCAAGTGAAAAAGTCATGAGGTTACTCCGGTGTTTTTGTTAAGCGACTGGCCAGATATTTTTGGAAGTCGTGAATTTCACGCTCAAGCCAGCTTAACTGACCTGGCTCGGCAAAGCTAGATTTTGATCCCGCGAAAATTCCTTCAACAACAAAACGATCCTCTTCGTTTACATGGTCAAAGAAATCAACGAGCCTTGCGAGCCAAGCTTCTTTATCTTCAAGACTGTTGTAAACCTCTGGGGCAAGCGCGACGCCGAACTTAACTTTCACTTTGCCAACTCCGTTCGGACGTAAGGACAAATACCAAAGATGGTCCGGTGCAAGCACGTACATGTGAGTTGGAAACACCGTGGGCATAATCGACGTGTGCCGGTTGGCGCCCTTTAACTTGGTGTTTTCTGGGTGCGCGCGGCCGTAGGTCGCATCTTCATCTTTTTGAAAAGTTTGATATGTAAATGCTTCGGAAACTTCTTTTGGAAATACTGTGTCTTCAACGGGCATCCATGCTCCCACGGTTTTCTTGTGGGCGACAGGGAGGTGATACCCTTCCATAAAATTCTCAGTTAGAAGTTTCCAATTTGTTTTCCACTCATGGTCTTGGTTATCCACCACGATGTAGTCTTCCATGCCATATGGCAACACGATGTGTTCTAATTCTTTTAGTGTTTCGCTTACGGGCTCAGCGTCCTCGTTTAAACTGATGTAAATCCAACCGCGCCAAATCTCTGTGCGTATTTTCGGCAGGCAAATTTCCTTTTTGTTGAAACCTTCGGAATGTTGCATGTGCCCGGCACCAACTAGCTGTCCATTTAGGTCATAAGTCCAGGCGTGATACGGGCAGGTTACACGGTTTGTTTTTCCTGAGCCCTCCAAAAGCTGCATCATTCTGTGACGGCAAACGTTGGAATAGGTGTTTATGTTTCCGGCTTTATCGCGAATGCAAAAAACAGCCTCACCAGCAATTGACGTTGTTAAATAGTCACCACTGTTTGGAATTTCTGCAGCAAGGCCGGCACAAAGCCAGTCATGGCGAAATATATGTGTTTCTTCCAATTCGGCAATTTCGTCATCACGATAGATCTGTGCTGGAAGGCTTCTGGACTGTTTAAAGGGTGTATTTGCTGCGTTTTTAAGGTTTTCCAAAAGGATTTTTGACACGAGAATGTTCCCCCATGAAATTGATGCTAAGACTTGATGTCTCAACCCTGTCATAAAAGCTGGTTTTGACTTTTTGGGTTACGCCACGTTTGAGTCGTGTTTTGGCTACTTATCGCATCTCAAACAATTTTGATTGTGGGAATTCAAGTTTGGTTGAACTACTAAAGCGGATCTTCCTGCTTTTCCAATTTAGGGGCTTTGCTTCCCTATCACGAAACCTTGAAATCACCTGATGTTGCCATACATGTTGTTTGTAGTAGTTGGCGAGTAATCGGGATTGCTATTCTTGTTTTGGGCTGATAGGTTTATGCAACATATAAAAAGAAGCGCTTCTGACCGTGGCACCCACCCAGAAGTTAAAAGCCGAGAAGGATCAGGACGATGGCGGGCGAGAAAACTCAAAGTGTTCAAGATGTATTTTTGAACCACATTCGTAAGCAAAAAATCCCCGTAACTGTGTTTTTGATCAACGGTGTTAAGCTTCAGGGTATGGTTACCTGGTTTGACAATTATTCAATTTTGCTAAGACGTGACCAGCACGCACAGTTGGTTTACAAACATGCTATCTCGACGATTATGCCGGGTGGCGCAATGAATTTGATGGAAGAAACCAAAGTTTCTTGAAGCACTGCAGTTTGCAGATTTTCTGTTTGAATAACTGCTTGTTTCGCTCCATCTTACCAATCTAATCTTAAGTGGAGCTATGAATTTGGGCCGTAAAGCCGGAAAAAGCCGCGCAATTGTCGTGCACCCTGAGTTGCCAAAGTTTGGCAACTATTCTTCGTCAAACTCTACCAGATCAGCCGAAGCCAGGCTTGAAGAAGCAGTTGGCTTAACGGCAGCTATTGATCTGGAAGTTGCAGTAGCCGAAATATTCAAAACCCGAAAAATTCGTTCAAGCACCTTGATTTCAGGATCAGCTGTCGAG
>JBMYWL010000110.1:0-5922 GCA_049607365.1 Alphaproteobacteria bacterium
GCGATAATTGCGAGTTGCCAAGGACCGGGCATATTAAATATTCCTTCTTAGTCGTTAATTTTAAATATCTGTTTTTACTATAACCTAGCTGTCTAAAGGCGCAACGGTTGATCTGTTTCATCAACAAAAGCATAAGCCAATTCAGGGTTTACACCTATACCGAACCGCTCACCCGGCCTTGGAAGAAAGCCACCTTGTATCCTAGCGTGTAAATGGGTGTCGTTTTCGCCAATTTCAACCCTCGATTCTTGACGCTGTAACAAACACATGTGAACAAGGCTGGATGTGCCAATCATGCGGGACGCTTCAACTTCCGCCATTGGTAAGTCGGCGTAAAGCCCGTTCAACGGACACAGTTTTAAACCATCGGGTCTAATGTAAACATGAACGTTTGTGCCGTCTGGTAAATTGGAACGGCTAATGTTGCCAAGCTCGCTCTTCACCCAGCCTTCTTCGACAGTGCCTTGCAGGTAGTTTATTTCACCAAAGAAACCAGCGACAAAAGCGGATGCTGGTTGGAAATATAAATCATCTGGTTTGCCGACTTGCTCTATGCTGCCATTGCGAATAACAGCGATTGAGTCGGCCATAAACATGGCTTCCTCTGGGTCGTGTGTGACCATAATGGCCGTGGTGCCCGTGGCTTTAATCAGGTGCAGGAAATCGTCCCGCATTTGCGCACGCAGACTTTGCTCCAAACCTGAAAAGGGTTCATCTAACAAAAGTAAGTCCGGCTTTGGCGCAAGTGCGCGTGCCAAGGCAACGCGCTGTTGTTGTCCACCAGACAAGGCGTGTGGCATAAGGTTGATTTTGTCGGTTAGCCCCACCTGTTCCAGTACTTCGTGAACACGCGCAGCTTTGTCTTTTTTGTTCAACTTGCGCAGTCCAAAGGCAATGTTTTGTCCGACGTTCAAATGAGGGAACAAGGCGAAGTCTTGAAACATGTAACCAAGTTGACGCGCTTCGGCTGGTACGTGTTTTTTCTCGTCGCACATAAGTTTGCCGTTGATTGACACACTGCCAGTGTCTGGGCGCTCAAGCCCGGCAATCAATCTTAAAATCGTGCTTTTGCCACTGCCGGATGGCCCGAGCAGGCAAACCAAACTGCCTTTGTTGATGCTGAGGTGCAGGTTGTGCAGGATCTGGTGATCGTCAAAGCTTAAGCTTACGTTTGACACCTCCACCGATAAGGCGGGTCTTAACCAATCCCTGTTTTTGTCAGATGCAGAATTCAAGTCTTATTGCTCTTCAAGTGGCAGGCTTAGGTTGGCGAATTCACCCACGCCTTCCACATCAACATTGTCGAGTGGATTACCGGTGGACTCGTCTGGGTCAGCACTTCGAAGACCAGCAGAGGCCAAGGTTGAGCGGCTGTCGAGCAAGCCCGCGGCCTTCAATTCATCCACACCTGGCAGATCGCTGATTGATTCAAGATTGAAGTAATCAAGGAAGTGGGGGGTGACGCCCCAGGTTAATGGCTTTCCGGGTGTGCGGCGGCGGCCCTTGGGCATGATCCATTCAGCTTCCAGCAAAACATCCAAAGTGCCACGAGACATGGCCACGCCACGAATTTCTTCAATCTCACCACGGGTAACGGGTTGGTGGTAGGCGATGATTGCCAAGGTTTCCATGGCGGCGCGTGATAATTTCCGTTGGGTTTGACGGTGAATGGTCAAACGTTCGGCGACGTCAGCGGAGGTTCTGAAGGCATAAGCATCGCCGACAGAAACAAGGTTTATGCCACGTTCGCTGTAGTGTGTTTTTAACTCTTCAATCAGTTCCAGAATTTTTGCGTCATCCGCATATTCTGTCCCAGCCAGATATTCACGAAGCAAAGCCACGCTGAGCGGTTCTGCACTTGCGAACAGAGACGCCTCTAGCGTTTTAAGGGCGGATAGTCGATCCATTAAACCAAACTTCCTTTTTCGGGCTCGGGTTCTTGTTTAGCGTCACTGAAGGTAGAGGCGTTTTCTTCTTCTCTTAGATGGGCCTCGGCCTTGCTTTTTTCAAACAAAGATTCAGTTGAGCGCAAAAATATTGGTTCAAACGTACCATCCTGCTGCATTTCAAGCTCACCACGACGCACCATTTGCAAGGTGACCAGAAAGGTGTTGGCAATTGCCGAGCGTGCAAACAGGCTTTCTTTCATTTCATCTGGCAAAAAGCTTTGCAGCAAAGACCAATCAGGAATTTTACCCAAATAAGCACGCATGCGACTGATGGCTTGTTCAAAGCTATATAACTCTGTTTTGTTCAGCTCAATATTGTGGCCCATGGCACGGGTGTGTTGACGCGCGTAAGCCTTCAACAAATCAAACAGGGTGCAAGTAACTTCGGTTGTTTCTTCAACCAAGCGCGCTTCCGGTTTTCCGCGTAAAAAACGCTCTGACCCAAGCAAGGGTTTGGAAAACAGATTTCGCGACGCGGTGCGCATGGCGTCAAGTCTTTGCAGTTGAAAAGCCAAGTCAACGGCTGCGTGCTTGCCGGACCCTTCCTCATCGCTGGCAATAACCGGAATAAGCAGTTTGGACTTAAGGAAGGCCAACCAAGCCGCCATAACCAGATAATCGGCTGCAATTTCCAAGCGTAGTTGTTGGGCGTTGCGGATGAAATCCAGATACTGTTTCGCCAGCTTCAAAACAGAGATTTGAGCCAAATCAACCTTTTGGTCGCGTGCGAGCATAAGCAGCAGGTCGATGGGGCCTTCAAATCCTTCAAGGTCGAGCAACAGGGCATCGCCTTCGTCAACTTCCTCAAACTCAATTGATGAGGCAAACGCATTCTCTTCATCTTTTTCAAGATGAGGCAGATCGTCTTGCTTATCTTTTTGAAGTCGAGAATTCACGCGGTTGCTACTCAAAAATTCATGGTTTGGAATGTTTTTAGACTGATTCGGTTTTTATCTAAAGTCCGAAGTTACCGATTGCAAAGAAGGGTGCCAGCGCGAAATTTAGAACAAATGACAGTACCTGGCTCGCAAAGTCTAAACGAATGCCAATGGCATTTCCCAAATAGGGTAAGCCAATTAAAGCCACAAGGATGATAATAAAGCCATAGCGCTCTAACCGCATTAAGGGCCAAGCAAGGTTTGCAGGTAACAAACCAGTGGCAATACGGCCGCCGTCTAGGGGCGGGATAGGTATCATGTTGAACACCGCAAAAAACACATTGACCAAGATGGCAACTGACAAAACCTCCAACAATGTTGAGTTTATACCAGAAGGGAAAAATACTGCTAAATGGGTCAAAAGTGCCGCCGCTAACGCCATGAGCAAATTTGAAATTGGTCCAGCTGCTGCGACCAAAACGATTGATAAGCGCATGGATATGTTTTTGGTGCCTAAAACACCGAAACGTACGGGTACGGGCTTTGCCCAACCAAATATAAATGGGGAGGCACTAAGCACCAGCATTAATGGAACCAAAATTGTGCCAACGGGGTCAATGTGCTTGATGGGGTTGGCCGTGACACGACCCAAGCTTTTGGCTGTGTTGTCACCCAGTTTATGTGCCGTCCAAGCGTGCGCTGCTTCATGCAGGGTTATGGCCAGAATAACCGGAATGCCATACAGAACGATTGTGTACAAAGAGATGTTGGAGAACATGAGACGGGTTACCCCAATTTAGGAAGTGGATCGGGTTCACACTTAAACATGCGAACCCGTTCAAATTACTTACGCTTTGCTACAATGCAATCTTGACGATTTGCTTTGAGAGTCGCGCAAATGTCAGCGCCGGTGATGCGGTTCGGCACAGGGCCAGCTTGAACGCGGTAATACATTTTGCCGCGAACTTTTGCTTTCTCCACATTCATGACCATGTCGCCCAGCATCTCTGGGAAGCGTCGCTGAACGCGTTGCCATGTTGCTTCGGCTTTGGCTTGGCTACGCACTGATGCCAGCTGAATGGCAAAAGGGTTACCAACTGCTGCACTGGTTAAGCCTTCTGGAACTTCTGGCAAATATCCAATTGGCGCATCGCCGAACGGGCTGTCCGCTGGTGCCGCGTTTGATCCTGCTGCCGCACGTGCTTGGTCTAAAGCTGCTTGTTGCTGTAGGCCAAGTTGTTGCTGCTCCAAGCCCATTTGCTGCTGTTGCTGCATAAGGGCGTTTTGTTGATTGATGCCTTGGTTCATACGGTCAATTTCGGCTTCGACTTCTTCAACGAGTGGTGGCAAAGGCGCACCAGCGTCAAAGATTGGCTGAGTGCCCTGACCATCAAGGTTTAACTGGGCAACTTCAACAGCACCAAGGTTGAGCTCGTCAATAAGCGCGTTGTCCAACATGTTGGCTTCCATCGGCACGAACGAGGTTTCACCCGCTGCAGCGAACTGCATGCCGTCTAGACCCAATTCAGGTTCAAATCCAGACTCAAAATCATCGCCCAAGCTTAGGGGTGTTTCTTCAACTGAAGCAACCTGACCAAAGAATTTCATACGTGTTGGGTTGAAGAAACCGGTTGTTGCAGGTGCTTCGACACTTGCTGTTGTGAAGCCAGTTTCAGTTATGCTAGGGGCAACTGTTGGTTCAGCAAAAGCGAGGTCGCCCGAAAAACTAAGGCCCATATCATTTGTGAAACCAAAATTTGAAGCTGTTGGCTCGATTGTTGTTTTAGTGCGAGCGCTTGAAAGGTTCGACTTTTGCTTGGCTTCAAACACAGGCTCAATGTTGGCTACACGACCAAATGAAGGTAAGGCCAGCAATGGAGCCGTGACAGGCCTTGCATTTGCTGAAGCAGAAACAAGCACAGCTTCGCGCCCAGCAACAACTGGTTCCGTTGCACCCGAATTCATAGATAAGGCTGCCGTTTCCAGCAGCTGGGGTACAACCACGGCTGGTACTTCGTCGACTTCTTCTAAAGCTGCCTGTTTGGCGGCTTCAACGATCGCAGCTGGTGCCTGTATTCTAGACGATAGCTCGCGATCGAGTTCGGCAAAAGGGTCGGGGGACGCGTCCTTCAACACACTTGCCAAGTTCAAACCCAAACGGCGTTGCAACAACCGACCTTCGGTCCAAGCATCACCACTTTGTAACTGGTTCAGCAAATCACCGATTGTGGCGTCATCTGTGTTGTCCGGTTCTGGGTGGAACGAAACCGGGGTTGGAACAAGAACGTTGTCGTCCAATTTGTCCATGTCTTGTAGTGTTTGCGCGTTTGCCTGAAGCTCCATCTGTTCCATGTTTTCGGTTTCGATGTTGCCGTTCATAATGGCCATGTTGCGGTCTGGCACAAACATGCCGCCTGCAATGTCGGGGCGAACACGCTCTTCAAGGTTGCCAGGGCCAATCGTCGGAATTTCAGCCAAAACCACAGATTCTGTTTTGCTGAAACTAAAACCAAGTCCAACTGACAAAAGAACACCAAAGGCAACAAAGGTTGCCAAGCGCCAAGTACCACCAGTTGGGTTGCCAGATGTTGCTGCAATGGCGGCAGATGAAACAGGCATTCTGTCGTCTGCTCGCCCATTTGCCATTCCATTTGGGGCAAAATCTGCAGGCGTATCCATGACCGCATAAACAGGCTCCGGTCCTTTATAAGAACCAAGGTCTGCATTAAAGTCAGAGAATTCGTGGCTTTGAGCTGGCGTTGTACCGTTGCCATAAAAACCACCAGGCCCATTTAAAACAGGGCCATTTAATACTGGACCATTCAAATTTGGGGCATTCAAGTCGGATTTATAATCCATGTGCTTTTAAATCTCTTTTTAGTCTAAAAATAAAGTCTACATTTCTGCAGCAGGCTCCACACCAATAATGCCAAGCCCAGAACGAATAACCTGACGAATGGCCACAAGCAGAGAAAGTCTGGCTCGTGTCGTTTCCACATCGTCTTCAACAATAAACCGAAGTTGATCTTCACCGCGTCCGGCTGACCAGAGTGAGTGAAAACTTGCTGCTACATCCATCAAGAAAAATACAAGAC
>JBMYWL010000111.1:0-5911 GCA_049607365.1 Alphaproteobacteria bacterium
CCGGACATCAATCCCTTATCTGAATTGGGCTTGTGCTTTCTATGGTCATATCTATGTTCTGAACTCAATGCAATTTACAAGGTTAGATAAGTGAAGATTTCAGTATTTGGCACTGGGTACGTGGGTCTTGTTCAAGGCGCAGTCTTGGCCGAAATGGGCAACCACGTGGTTTGTGTTGACGTTGATTCTGTGAAAATAGAAAATCTGAGGAACGGTATAATTCCCATTTATGAACCCGGTTTGGAACAGGTGGTTAAGTCCAACACAGACCTTGGCCGTTTGAGCTTCACCACCGATGCCAGCAACGCAATTGAATTTGCAGACATTCACTTCATCGCCGTTGGAACACCACAAGATGAAGACGGTTCAGCTGACTTGTCTTACGTGCTAAAAGTTGCGGAGACCATGGCCCGCAATCTGGCATCAAAGGACCTCATCGTCATCAAATCGACTGTACCTGTTGGCACAAATGCCAAAGTCACAGATGTTTTCTCCAGCGTGCTAGCTGAGACAAACCAAAATCACTTAATGCCATCCGTTGTGTCCAACCCTGAATTCTTGAAAGAGGGGTCTGCCCTTCAAGACTGTTTGAAACCAGACCGTATAATTTTGGGTACACACTCAGACACGGCCGCTGAAATGCTACGTACCCTATACGCACCGTTTAACAGAAACCATGACCGCATCATCCAGATGGACCCTTTAAGTGCCGAGCTGACCAAATACGCTGCAAACTGCATGTTGGCGACAAAAATTAGCTTCATCAACGAGATCGCCGGAATTGCTGAAGAGCTTGGTGCCGACGTTGAGCAAGTTCGCAAAGGCATAGGCGCTGACAAACGTATTGGGTACGATTTCATTTACCCGGGCTTGGGGTATGGTGGCTCCTGCTTCCCCAAGGACGTTCAAGCCCTTATTTCAAAAGCAAGTGAAATAGAGTTTGACGCTTGCATTCTAAAATCTGTGGAAGAGCGCAACAAACGCCAAAAGAAGTCGCTCGCCCAGAAAATTTTAAAGCATTATCAAGGCAATGTTGATCAAAAAACTTTCTGCTTGTGGGGACTTAGCTTCAAGCCCGGAACAGACGACATTCGCGAGGCACCCAGCCTTGAGATTATCAGAACACTTGAAGCAGAAGGCGCTAAATTCAAAATTTACGATCCGGTAGCAGCTGAAAACGGTCAACGATTGCATGACCACTCAGATAAACGTGCCTATGTTGAAGACATGTACGAAGCGGCCAAGGGGTGTCATGGCATAATAATCGCGACGGAGTGGAAGGAGTTTAGATCACCTGATTTCGAACTCCTCAAACAGCTGCTGTTAGAGCCAAATATCTTCGACGGTCGAAACTTGTTCACCTCAAAGTTAATCGCAGAAAAAGGTTTCACCTACATGTCAGTAGGTCGCCCACCAATTACCCCTTAAACCAGTAACCGCTTAAATAAGGCCGTAAAGAAATGAAAATACTTGTAACTGGTGCAGCTGGCTTCATCGGCATGCACATGGCGGATGTTTTATGTAAGGCTGGCCATCAGGTTTTAGGTATCGATAATCTGAACGATTACTACAGTGTTGATCTTAAGAAAGCACGTTTGGCTCATATCGAAAAACACACGAATTTTAAATTCGAGATATGTGACCTGAGCCATCTGGAAACACTCAACGCTTTAGTCGATGATTTCAAACCCGAAGCTCTTATCAATTTGGCTGCACAGGCAGGTGTTCGATATTCACTTGAAAACCCACATGCCTACGCACAAAGCAATTTAGTTGGTTTTCTGAACGTGCTGGAGTGCTGCCGAAACTTTGGCATATCCAAATTGGTTTATGCCTCCAGTTCAAGTGTATATGGTGCAAATAAAAAGATCCCGTTTTCTGAAACAGACCAAGTCGCCACGCCTGTCAGCTTGTATGCGGCAACGAAGCTCTCCAATGAAATGATGGCAAGCGCGTATAGCCATTTGTATGGGTTTACCGCTATCGGACTCAGGTTTTTCACCGTTTATGGCCCATGGGGTAGACCGGACATGGCACCGTGGTTGTTCACAGAGGCCATATTAAATGACAAGCCCATTTCCGTTTTCAACCAGGGTAAAATGCGCCGAGATTTCACTTACATAGATGACATCGTAAATGGGGTAAAAAGTGTTCTGGATTTAGAGATACAGCCAAGTGAAGCAAAGTTAAGTAGCTCTTTGGCAAAACACCAAGTTTACAACATCGGCAACAACCGGCCTATAGAGTTGATGCATTTCATTTCTGTGTTGGAGAAGTTGTGCGGTAAAAAAGCACAAATGAATTTCAAAGGAATGCAAGACGGGGATGTGGTTGAAACCTACGCTGATATCGACAGTTTAAACCGCGATACAGGCTATTTACCAACCACCAACATTGAAGATGGTATGGCAAAATGGGTGGAGTGGTATCGGCAATTCCATAAAATCTAAAAGTTTTTGTCAAATACCACTATGTTAGACTTAACCCGATCTAGCTACCAAAGCCGAAATCTCTTAGGATGTTTTGAAAATCCAAAACCAATTTTTGCATTTGGTTTGTAAGGGAAATTGTTGTTTTCCAAATACTTACAAATCACGGATTTATAAACCTCATTCTTTACCTCGGCATCAAGAACCAAGAATTCTTGCACAAGATCCCGGTCGAGAAAAGGATATCGAGCTTCCATTCCAAATGAACCCGCGACCATTTCTTCTTTGGTTAAATAGGCGGCCTGGGTGCTGCCGAAAAATGATTTCCACGGAAAGAGATTAAGGAGATTGTCTGGAAATTTGCCACCGAAGTTACTGTGTGCATAGAATTTTTTACCATCATGCCCGTAGTCGGAATAAATTTCATCAGCACCACTTCCGGAAAGGTAGACCCTCGCTCCTTGTTCTTTTGCTTCCGAGCAAATAAACGCGAGCATTAGCGAAGCCGTATCAGTGCATACGGACTTGTTCCGATCCAGTAATTCACCTGAGTCATTTGAAATCAGATAAGTCTCGTCTTCAACATATTTTGATAACCACTCAGCCCATTTCACTCGATCAATTTCATTATCAGCATAAGTAAGTGCTTTGTTTTGCTTATTAGCAATTAATTCAACTCGCTGAGAAATTACATCTGCGTCTTCTCTTCCCGTGATCGTCAATGACAAAAATTCAAGTTTTTGCTTTAGAAGTGACGCGGCTATCGCACCACTATCATATCCACTAGACAATCCCACAAAGGGTTTACCTTTTAAGTGTTTTGTTCTTTTGGCAACTGCAAGATCAAACAAGTGTTCCCAATGATCTGTTTGAGTTTTGTATTGCGCGATATTAAAGTGATAAATCTCTCTAGATTGCACGAATTTTTGATCAAAACTATACTCAACCAGTCTATTAGGCGTGAGTGCAGAGACCTGAGAAAAGCCAAGCGTCGTAAGTGCACTTCTGTAACTTGCGAAACCAAATTCTGAACCATCGTAGCCAAAAAACAGTGGTTTTGTTCCAAAACAATCTCTAGCTGCGACGACTTTCTTCTCTTTAAAGTCGACAACAACAATTGAATATTCCCCATCTAATCCCTTAAAAAAGTCACAGCCGAATTCACAATATTGGTCGTATAAAAACTTCACCTCACTCGCGTAGTGATCAGGGCAATTGTAAATTTCACCATTCAACAAAACAATTACTTGTTCATCGTCAGATCTAAAAGGTTGGGCAACGTAATCTCCCCGCATGGAAAGGAGATTATGACAAAGGTGAAAGTTGTTCACTTGTATTTCAGCCGTGTGATCTGGTCCCCGCATCTTCATCGTATCGTTGAAACTGCCATTTTGAAACGGAAGTGAGGAAAAAATGAAGCTGCACATTGCATTTTACCAGTTTAAGTTGTAGATGGTTGCGTAGGGGAATTCAGTGCTTTAGGTAGGTGATAAACAAAACCAGTACAAACCAAATGGATTTGGAAATCACAAAATGACTCTAGCAATTGCTGTTAATTGCCATCCACAACCTAAACAAACGCCCATGACAAATCACATAAAATTTTTGTTTAATGGTAATACAGTCGTAGTTTGCAAGCAAAGACATCCTGAAATTGATCCAGAAGTTCCTAGTTTTAGCTTCCAGGATTTCCAACTCAGTTTACTTGAAAAATTAACAAGTCCATTTTTCAAAATCAGAAATTTGATTAAATATCATACACTTAGACCTCCAACAGGGCGAAAGCGTAGCGAGTATAGAAAGTTTCTAGTGGACAACAATATTACCTGTGTTCTCACTGAACTTGGGAATGACGCATTTTTCTTTTGGCCAATCGCAAAAGAACTCAACATCCCCGTTTTTGCTTATTTTAGAGGGTATGACGCTACCGGATATCTTGAACATTCACCACGTCGATTTTACAAGATAGCCGGATATAGAACCATGTGTCATCACATCGATGGGCTCTTTGCAGTTTCACAATTTTTAATTGACGAACTCAAAAAGCACGATATCAAACATCCAAATAGTCATGTTATTCCAAGCGGAGTTGATATGGCACAGTTTGGGGAAACACAAAAAGATCCTAACTTGACGATTGCAGCTGGTCGTTTCATCAATAAAAAATCTCCAGAAACTTCAATACGTGCATTTCTACAAGCGTCCAAAACCATGCCAGCGTCACGCCTTGAAATGATAGGCGATGGTCCGCTGTTAAATGCAAGTAAGCAATTGGTGCAAGAACTGGGTGCAGAAGATAAGATTATTTTTCATGGACACCAATCTCATGATTTTGTGCTTAAAAAGCTCCAGCAAGCCAGCCTATTTATCCAACACTCTGTCACTGCTAGTAACAATGACAAAGAAGGTGCGCCTGTGGTTATACAAGAAGCCATGTCAGCTGGAGTTGCGGTTGTATCAACACATCACGCTGGCATTCCCCAACTTGTGAAGGACGGTGTAAGCGGGCATTTGGTAGATGAATTTGATGAAGAGAAATATTCTAACTGCATCAAAGATCTACTGCTGGACTCTGAAAAATGCCGTCAATTTGGACGCGCAGGTCGATCAATTGCAATGAAAAATTTTGACAGAAACAATCTGTACCAAAAATTAGAAGGGGTAATCCGCAAGCAAGTCAACTCAAGAAGCCTATAGAAAAACAAGCAAATTGAAACACAGGCAAAAGGTATGAACTTAAAAAGAAAAATCCATAAAGTGGAAGAACGCCTTTATTCATTCTTCGATGCTCTAAGAATTCGCCAAAAGAAGGGTCGTACACTTTTCATAGACGGAGGCGCAAACCTTGGACAAGGGTTTACCTGGTTCTCTAAGTTTTATACTGGCGGAAAAATCACGTTCCACCTGTTCGAACCAAACCCCTACTGTTTCCCAAAACTGAATAAAATCATTGAACATTCGAACCGAGATATTGAACTTAAACCTTACGCGCTTGGAACAGAAAACAAAGTTGGAAAATTTTATGGCCTCTCCGAAGATCAAGGTGGTAAATTATCTCAAGGTGGTTCTTTAAACAGCCAGCACAACACCAAATTTTATGAAGTCAGCGATCAAGAAGCAATAGAAGTGGAAGTTATCGACTTCGGAACATATTTAGAAAAGAACAAACAAAAGTACGACCACATTGTTTTAAAACTTGATGTTGAAGGTGCCGAAATTGAAATTCTAAACTATCTTCTTCGAACCAACTTCATTCAATTTATTGACACTTTATATGTCGAGTTTCATTCCATGTATCAAGTTGAGCCCCAAAAATCAAAAACTGAATCTGAGGAAATCAAATTGTGGGCTCAGCTCAAAAAATGTCCAACTAAAGTTAGACTGTGGCACTGACCAACCTATACCCGACGATTTTTTCATCAGTTCAACAAGCCACCACATTTGCAAAATACAAGCTCAGATTCAAATGACAATCTATTGGT
>JBMYWL010000112.1:0-5858 GCA_049607365.1 Alphaproteobacteria bacterium
GAAATTGCTGCGAAGGTTAGGGGGGTAATGAATTTCGCAGCTGCAGCGGTTAAAACAACACGTGTCTCAACGTTTTCGTCTGCTAGTCTGCGAATGAGTTCAATTGTTTTGTAGGCAGAGATGCCGCCGCCAACGATCAAAAGGATGCGTTTTTTTGTCTTCATCCCTTTGAGTTAGCTTTGGCGGGGCATATGTCAATGAATTTACTGCAAATAAGTGGGATTAGAAGTTGTAACCCACTGTTGCTGAGACGGTTTTAATGTTGTTCGGTAGGTAGGAACCTTCGATACCAATTACAAAATTTCGTGCCAAATTGATTTCCACACCAGCTGCGGCAGCAAGGCCGATTGTTGTGTCTTCTTCTACGATCGTTCCAGTCTTCGACTCAGTTTCCATCGTTGTTTTAACTGCTGCGACACCAAGGTTCGCGTAAGGAACGATTTCCAATCCGCCACCACCAATTTTGGCTTGGACTCGGCCCATAGCTGCAACGTATCCATCTACCTTTTGCGTTTTAGAACTATCTGATCCACTAGAGCTTTCCTCCTTTGGGTTGGAGTTACCATCGGTTGAGCGGGGGATAGCTTGGTATGATTTGACGGCCCGTGCCATGTTCACCTGAGCTATATCTGTTTTTGGTCTGTCATTCACATATTCATAAGATGTGTTCGAAGATTCTGTTTTCTTTTTAGACGATACCTTCGGTTTGATCCCATAGCCAAGTCGCGCTTCAAAACCAAAATTCTGATTCATCATCATGCCAGCACGAAGTCCAACGGACTTGGTTGCTTTTTCAAAGTTCGACTTTTCAACAGCTGTTTTTGCTTCGTCGTATTCGTTGAAAAGCACGGCTCCGCTTGCGCGAATGTATGAATACGGTTTGAACTTCACACTTGAGCGCGCAAATGAAGTTTGTTTGTGAAACGCCGAGATTGTCGGCGCAGAAATTCCAGATCTTGCTTTTTGATATGACTTGGAAGGTGTTTGGGCGGAAAGAGATACCTGTTCAGTGGAGGTATTGTTTTTTTGGTAAGCAACGTTTGGCTGTGTGTAAGTCAATGCAGCTTGATTATTCACATACGCCGGTGCCGAGAAAGATGGTGCTGTTAAAGATGGCGTCGATTTTTGATAGGCGAACATTGGGTCTTGAAGTGACGCAGCAGGGTCTTGGTAGGCAAAAGAAGCCTGTTGATATGATGCGTCTGGCTGCAAAAACGCATCAGCCGACGGTTGGTACGCAAACATTGGGTCTTCATATGGCGCCTGCATTTCTTGAAAAGAGGCAACTTGATCTGGGTACAGAACTTCCGGTTGTTCATATGTATAAGCAGAGAACGCGCATTGGCCAAATAAATCGTAAACACTGCAAGAAATAGTGTCACCAATGAACATGGAATTATCAATATCTATTTGTTGGTTTGCACTAACGGTGACAAACATCTGAGAAGATATAACGAACGCTGGTATTAATGTACGTGAATATGACTTAATCATTTCTAAATTCCACAATATGGCCGACAAGACAAACGCTTGAGGAGATAAGTTTTTACAACTGACCAAGAGCATCGCAGAGTTTTTTGTGGAAATCCAACTGTATTGTTGGGTTGATCAAAATGAAAATTACGCTTTCTCATTTTGATTTTTATTCTAATTAAATTTTTAGATTAATTGTTTAGAATGCAATGGATATTGTGGGTGAATAGAGCTTATCCCACAATATCTTGTGTCGAAATTCAATTGACCGACTATATTTTAGGTACGAATCGGAGCGAATTGGTTAGAAATTATACCCGACAGTGGCTGAAAGCGCTTTGATGTTTGTGGGCAGGTAAGAAGCTTCCAAGCCTAAAACCAAGTTGTTTTGCAAATTGACCTCGACGCCAACCGCAGCTGCAAGTCCGATTGTGGCTTCATCTACGGTTTTGGATGCGGCACCTGATTTGCTTTCAAAGCTTGTTTTTACCGCTGCCAATCCAAGGTTGGCGTAAGGTACGACGTTGTTGCCCAATGGAACTTGTGCACGACCTAAGGCCGCGACGTATCCACTGGTTTTGAAGTCGCTGGTCGTAGCACCATTGGTTTGAGATTGAGAACTCAAGCCAACACCCAACCTTCCTTCGACACCAAAGTGACGTTTCAACATAAGACCAGCTCTAACACCAATGGATTTGCTGGCCTTGTCGAACTCAACCTGCTGAGCGCCCGCATCAATCTGTTCGTACTTGTTAAACATAAGTGCGACATCTGCGCGAATGAAGCGGTAAGCCTTAAAGTTCTTGTTGTTTGCACTTGGTCGAAGTCCGACACCTTTAGCAAATGTCAATTCCGGTAAAGATGTTGCGGGCGCAGAAGACAGGACCTGTGGAAATGCTGTTTCAGGCAGGTTGTATTGAAAATTGAAACCCTCTAACCCTGAAAGACTAGAATCTTCCGGTGCGGTATTTGTGAAGTTGTAAGTGTTAGGGGTCTCAAGCTCATGATCAGCGAACAAGCCCGTTGCTGCCGAACTTAGAGCAATGACTGATATAAGAGGAACGAGCCAATTTAGTTTATGTGCTACTTTAAACATGTATTGCCATTCCAACGCTTATCTTACGAACACGAGCGTTAACTCTGATTGCCCAGTAAAATTATCAGGTAAAAAATCGAAGCACAGTATCGCAAATATTAGCGGCAAAAGCTATGTCGTTCAGGAATTGCGAACTGGAAAGGCCTACAGTTTCTCATATTGATTTTTATTCTAAACAAATATTTGGGGCGTTTGTTTAAATTGCACTAATTTCATACAATCAACTTTAAGGCGAATACTAGGTATTGAATTCTAATTCCCCATAAGATTTTTCGAATCCAAGCCTTTTAGGGGTAAGGCAAGTCTTTTCGGTGTAAGAAACTTAAGAGATACAGTTGCTAGGTATTCGACGTGGATTTATATGATGTTAAATACCTCAAGTTTATGAGTAAGCATAAGGAAAGACAAAATGACTGATTTGGTTTTGAAAAGCGCTCCAGCGCAGGGGGTTGTGCATTTACAAATGAATCGCCCGCAAGCTTACAATGCCCTCTCCAGACCTTTGATGTCGGCGCTGATTGATGAATTGGAGATTATCCGGAAGGACCCATCTGTCGCAGTGGTCGTTATATCGGGCGCTGGAAAAGGCTTTTGTGCGGGTCACGATCTTAAGGAAGTCAAAGCAATTGACAATGAAGCTGAACGTCGCGCTTTGTTTGAACTGTGCTCGACCCTAATGTTGGCCATTCGCAACCTGCCCATTCCCGTAATTGCCCAAGCCCATGGCATCGCCACCGCCGCAGGCTGTCAGTTGGTCGCCTCTTGTGATTTGGCAGTGTCGACATTGGAAACACGTTTTGCAACACCAGGTGTCAACATCGGTTTGTTTTGTTCCACGCCCATGGTCGCCCTAAGCCGAAATGTGAACCCGAAGCGGGCCATGGAAATGTTGCTGACGGGTGATTTCATTTCGAGTGATGAGGCATTGGAATTCGGGCTTATTAACCGCGCGGTTGAAGCGTCAGAACTTGAGTCGTGTGTGCTGGAAATGGCAGCGAAAATTGCCAGTAAATCTCGGAAAGTGGTGAAGATTGGCAAAACCGCATTTTATGAACAACTGGAGATGCCGATTGAGAAAGCCTACGCCTACACAGCAGGTGTTATGACCGGAAACTTGGGTGAGCAAGATGCCCAAGAAGGTATAGGCGCGTTCATCGGCAAGCGACACCCTGAATGGTCACACGAATAAGGGTCGCGACAACCAGATTTTCAGCGGTGCTTATCCGTTCAATTGACTTAGAATAGATAAGTCGACCGTCATGTTGTTTATTTCAAACCCCGCCAGATAATCGCTGATTGACGATGGATTGAACAAACGGCCATCAACAAAGGCATCTGAGCCCATAACAAAGGGTGTTTCTGCTTGTTCAAATATGAAGGGGGCAAAGTTGCTGCCTTCTGTCCGGAAATCCAACTTTGGAACGGGCGCGATTGTGTCAGACAAAGCTGCTCGATATAAATCAGGTCGGTACACTGACAGGGCAACCCGGCGCATGTCAAAAGCTGTGTCGAAGAAACCCCATCTTGTTAGTTGCGCCAAATACCAAACCGCGTCCGAACGCCAAGGGAAGTTGGCGGCGTATCTGTGAAACGTGGAAAAGTCAGGCGCTGGTTCAGCCTCAATTTGGCTGATATAAGTAAAGGTGCCGTTTAGACTGTTTTCCAAAACTTTCCGTGGGGCATTCATCGTGTCTTTTTGCATCATCCGGCGAATCAATTCACTTCGATTGTCCAGCGTGTCACACCACAATCCGGCTTCTGACAAACAACGGATCAATGCGCGATGGCTGTTCGGGTTACGTTGGGCCCAGCCCAGTGACACCACGAGCGTTGCAGCGGGTGCATTGGACCAAATTTCTCCACCGCTTATGACGGCATAACCAAGCTCTTTGTTAATGGCGTGCGAACACCAAGGGTCTTGGGCCAAAAACCCGTCAATTGCACCAGCTTTTAAGGAGGCAACCAGCACGGGCCCAGACATGGCGAAAAACTCAATGCCATCATCAGGATCAACACCGCCTTCAGCAAGCCAATACCTGGCCATAAGTTCGTGGGCGCCGTAACGGTTTGTGACACCGAACCTGAGCGGGCGCATTTTGTTGCGTTTTCTAGCGCTAATGACTTTTGCCAATGCGGAACTGCGGGTTGGTCGAACGGCTGACATAGACTCACGGTCTGCTTCCACCATTTGATGGTACAAGCTTGGTCGAATTGTCAGGGCAGAGGAATTTAGGCCCATACAAAAAGCCGTGACGAGTTGTTCCTCGCTGGACCCGTCTTGTTCGAACAAGTCAGTTAGCGGTGTTTCAGGCGGCAGAACAGCTGCGTCGATTTTGCCCTCTTTCAAGGCTTTTATGGTGTTTTCAGCTGATTTAGCTTTTCTAAGTGACAGCTCAATGCCCTGAGCCGTGGCAAAGCCCATGTCACGCCCTATGAACAAGGGTATGGAGCTGAAGTCCAAATTGTGATGTATGGAAAGCTTTTTGCGCTCGGGCTTAAAACTGTTTTCACCGCCACTCGTTCGGGTTTGGGCAAGTGCAATTTGGGGACCCAACACCGACGCTGATGCCAACGCACCGGTTGATACCAGCGTTCCAATTGCCACCGAGTTTTGAAGAAAAGTCCTTCTATTAAGCTTGTTACTCATAAATCCAATCGGCGTTTACATTCAGAAACCCCAAGAAAACATAGGGTTTGGGGTGTTTACAGGCTGTAAATTATTGGGTTGGACATGCTGATGTATGTGCCAAACAAACAATCCTGATTTTTTAGGATATTAATCGAAACAAAATGAAATTACCACAGGCGCAGTTTGGGAAAAGCACATTCATTTTGGCAGAATTGTTCGTAACACCTACCAGATGTGGTGGTTCTGTTTTGGGTCAGCCATAGGCTTAGCTTGAGGTGCTAACTTATTGTTTTTATTGGCGAATCGATTCGGAATCTATTGATCTCTGGAGTCGTTTGGTTTATATTAAATTAGTAATTTGTACTTCTAACTTTGCTTCCCGCGTATTTTGCGGGTTAGGCGCGGCTATTTCGCGGTGCTGAAAAGGCAGGTAATTTTAAATAGGTTTGTCAGGTTTTTTTGATGGGTAGCACCAATTTCCGGTGTGAAGCATCAGGCCCGCCTTTCAAGCTATATATAGGTAATTTGATGGTAGCCATTTTCAACAAAAGCACGACGTGCCTTGGTTCATTAAGCGTTGAAAATACACGCACTTTGAAAATTGATCAAAACGGCACCTCTGCATTCCGGTTGGGAATGGTACCGCAAGTTTATATGGAT
>JBMYWL010000113.1:0-5836 GCA_049607365.1 Alphaproteobacteria bacterium
AATGCCACGTTAAAGAACGTGATGATCGCCATGACGGCTGACGCACCAACCAAACCGGTTGTGATAAGCTGCGCGTTACGATGTCCCATCTGGTTGCCGAACAAACCAGCGAGTATCGCGCCCAACAAAGGGAAGAATACAATTGCAGTTGCCATAATCTTGTTCCTAACCCTTCATCACGTTGACGTCGTCGACATCAATCGACCCACGGTTACGGAAGAAGACAACAATAATTGCCAGACCAATCGCCGCTTCAGCAGCCGCAACGGTCAAAATCAGCAAGGCAAACACCTGCCCCGTTAAATCACCCAGATGGCTGGAGAACGAAACAAGGTTAACGTTCACCGCCAACAGCATAAGTTCAACCGACATTAAAATGATGATCACGTTCTTGCGGTTCAAGAAAATGCCGAAGATGCCAAGCGAGAACAAAATTGCCGCAACCGTCAGGTAATGGGCCAAGCCAATGTTAAAGAAGTTTTCCATGAGTTTCTTCCCTAAATTCCTGAACCGGTTTCAACCGATTTCAGCGTAACACCTTCTTCACGCTTACGGCTAAGCTGCTTGGAAATGTCCTGACGTTTAACGCCTGGGCGTGTTCGAAGTGTCAACACAATCGCGCCGATCATTGCCACCAACAAAATTAGGCCCGCACCTTGGAACAAATAAACGTACTTGGTGTAAATCAACATGCCCAATGCTTTGGTGTTGCTGATTTCAGCAATCGCCGGGGCTGGGTCAGCAATAACCAGCTTCGCTTCAGGTGAGATGACCCAAAGGCCAGTCACAGAAATAAGCTCTGCCACCAAAATCGCACCAACGGTCAGTCCCACAACCACATAAGGTCGGGTGCCGTCACGAACGACTTGTGAATTTGAATCCAGCATCATGACCACAAACATGAACAACACAGCAACCGCGCCCACGTAAACAATGACCAACAACATGGCGAGGAATTCGGCACCTTGAAGCACAAACAAACCAGCACAGTTAAAGAATGTCAAAATAAGGAACAAAACGGAATGAACCGGATTGCGCGCGGTCACAACCATGACGGCAGATAGCACGGCAACGGTTGCAAATAGGTAAAAGGCGAGGCCAATCAATATCATCGGTACGGCGCGTCCAAAGCTATGTTCTGCGCGATTTCTTGTTCCCAACGGTCGCCGTTGTCCAACAGGCGCTCTTTGTTGTAGAAAAGCTCTTCGCGGGTTTCTGTCGCAAATTCAAAGTTCGGGCCCTGTACAATCGCATCAACCGGGCACGCTTCCTGACAATAACCGCAATAAATGCACTTGGTCATGTCAATGTCATAACGTGTTGTGCGGCGGCTGCCATCTGGACGAGGCTCTGCTTCAATTGTAATCGCTTGGGCCGGACAAATGGCTTCGCACAATTTACATGCGATGCAACGCTCTTCCCCGGAAGGGTAGCGACGAAGCACGTGCTCCCCACGGAAACGCGGAGACAAAGGGCCCTTTTCGTAAGGGTAGTTGATCGTCACACGTGGTGAGAAAATCATGTACCAAAGTGTTAGGCCCAGACCTTTTACGATCTCCCAAAGCAAAAAACTTTTGGCGGTTTGTGTAAACCTAGACATATGAATTTAGTCCTTTCTGCTCAAGGTTGGGGTTAAGCTGTTGGTAACAGGTCAAAGGCCATCAAAACGCCAGCGGTCGCAACCACCCACGCCAATGACACTGGCAAGAACACTTTCCAGCCAAGACGCATCAACTGGTCATAACGGTATCTTGGTACAGTTGCGCGCACCCAAAGGAACACAAACGCCAAGAAAATCACTTTGATAACAAACCAAATGACACCCGGCACCATGTTAAACGGTGCAATGTCAAACGGTGGCAACCAACCGCCCAAGAACAAGGTCACGGTGATCGCTGACATCAAAAGCATGTTTGCGTATTCGCCCAAGAAGAACAATGCAAACGACATAGACGAATATTCAAGGAAGAAACCCGCTACAATCTCTGACTCACCTTCGGGTAAGTCAAACGGCGCGCGGTTTGTTTCCGCCAAACACGAAATGAAAAACATGATGAACATGGGGAAAAGCGGAATAGCGTACCACAAGCCCTCTTGTGCTTTAACAATTGTCGTCAGGTTGAACGAACCGGCACATAAAATAACCGAAACGATGATTAAACCCATGGAAACTTCATAAGATACCATTTGAGCAGCTGAACGTAGTGCACCCAAAAACGGGTATTTGGAGTTTGAAGCCCAACCTGCCATTATGACACCGTAAACACCCAAAGATGAAATGGCGAACAGGTACAAAACACCAACGTTAATGTCAGAAATTACCCAACCTTCGTTCACAGGAATAACGGCCCAAGCCACCATCGCCAAAACAAAGGTCACAACAGGTGCTAGAATAAAGATGAAGCGGTTTGCGCCAGATGGAATGACTGATTCTTTGAAAATCAGCTTCACCGCATCAGCAAAAGGCTGCAAAACGCCAAAAGGACCAGTTACGTTTGGACCCTTACGGAACTGTGCGGCTGCAATAACTTTGCGCTCTGCCAAAGTGTAGAACGCAACAGCAATTACCAACGGCAACATGATCGCCAAGATGTGCGCAACAATCAACGCACCCGGAATGACATAGATGTTTAAAAAATCAGCCATGAGTACCTGTCCGTTTTACAACAGTCGCCGAAAGTGCATCGCTACACTCGGCCATTGTTTCTGAGGCCCTGCTGATAGGGCAAGTGTGATAAAAGTTCTGAATTGGCAATTCAAACTCTGATTTTTTGAGCTTTTCACCGTCGCCAACTGACTTCCAAGCGTAAGCAGCAACTTCACCAAGTGCGCCCATTGAAGGCGCGGCCTTAATCATAGTGCGACGTAAAGCTGACATATCATCAAACGGCAGAACCGAACCCAAACCTGCTTCAGCAAGCTGCGCTGACAAAGCACGAAGGATCGTCCAGTCTTCGCGGGCTTCACCTGGTGGGAATGCCGCGATGCGACCCGCTTGTGCACGGCCTTCGGTGTTTACATAAGTGCCGTTTTTCTCTGTGTAGGCAGCGCCCGGCAAAATAACATCCGCCATTGCCGCGCCAGCGTCACCATGGTGGCCCTGATACACAACAAATGACGAACCCTTGTCAAAAGCACCAATCTGGTCAGCGGCTAACAAGAACAAGGCTTTCAATTTGCCTTCACTTGCCGCTGTCAACATGCCCTTGGTGTTCAAGCCGCCCTTGGTTGGCAAGAAGCCCATGTCCAAACCAGCAACACGAGAGGCTGCGGTGTGAAGAACGTTGAAACCGTTCCAGCCCGTGCGAATAACCTTGGCTTTTTCAGCCAGTTTTGCCGCAGCTTTGAAAATGTCGTTGCCATCTTCGCGAGTCAAAACGCTTTGACCGACGATGATCACCGGGTTCTTAGCACCCTTCAGCGCATCGGCTGCTTTCTTTGTCGATACAAGGCTTACGTCATTTCCAAGCCAGTCAACCTCATATGACAAGTCAACTTGCGGACCAATCGCAGAGATTTTCAAACCACCGCGTAGGAAAGTCTTGCGAATGCGCGCGTTGATCAAAGGCGCTTCCCAGCGTGGGTCAGTACCAATCAACAAAATGGCGTCCGCTTCTTCCAAGCCAGCGATTGTTGTGTTGAACAAATATGACGCGCGGCCAGCTTCTTTTGCAAAGTCACCAACTGTTGAGCCATCTTGGCGACAGTCAAGGTTCTTTGAACCCAAACCCGAAACCAAAGACTTAAGCGCAAACATGCTTTCAGCGTCGCACTGATCACCCGCAATCGCGCCGATCTCGTCACCTTTCAAGCCCTTAAGCTTGGTAACAATGGTTTTAAACGCTTGTTCCCAAGTTGCTGGGCGAAGACGACCGTCGATGCGAACATAAGGTGTGTCCAAACGCTGACGACGTAAACCATCAATCGCGTGACGTGTCTTGTCTGAAATCCACTCTTCGTTGATATCTTCGTTTAGCGTTGGCAAAACACGCAACACATCACGACCGCGAACATCCACACGAATGTTGGAGCCTACGGCGTCCATTACATCAACAGATACAGTTTTGCGCAGTTCCCAAGGGCGCGCAGCAAATGCGTATGGTTTAGAGGTAAGTGCGCCAACTGGGCAAACGTCAACCATGTTGCCGGACATTTCAGAGGATACTGCTTGTTCCAAAGTTGAAATTTCAGCGTGCTCGCCGCGGTTGATCAAACCAATTTCTTCAACACCTGCAACTTCCGTTGCAAAGCGCACGCAGCGTGTACACTGAATGCAACGTGTCATGATGGTTTTGATCAGCGGGCCCATGTACTTTTCAGAAACAGAGCGCTTGTTCTCGTCGTAACGACTTTGGTCGTAACCGTAATTCAGTGCTTGATCTTGCAGGTCGCACTCACCACCTTGGTCACAAATTGGACAATCAAGCGGGTGGTTGATCAACAAAAACTCCATCACACCCTTACGCGCTTTAACAATGCGGTCGGTTGTGGTGTGGATGACCATGCCGTCGCTGGCAGGGAATGAACATGAAGCTGTCGGCTTCGGGCCCAAACGACCACCAAGCTCAACATCCACCAAACACATGCGACAGTTTCCAGCAACCGACAAGCGGTCGTGGTAACAGAAACGAGGAACTTCAGCGCCTGCGATCTCGCAAACCTGAAGCGTGTTCATGCCGTTGTCGAATTCTACTTCTACACCGTCTACAATAGCTTTTGGCATACCTAAACTCCTACCTCTACGCTGCTTGGGTGTTTGAAGGGTGCGAGTTAATGCGCTCTTCAATTACGTGACGGAAATTTTTAATCAGACCCTGAACTGGCCATGCAGCAGCATCACCAAGGGCACAAATTGTCTGACCTTCAATCTGCTTTGACACATCAAACAGCATGTCGATTTCGTCGATTGAGGCTTCGCCTTTTTGCATGCGGGTCAAAACGCGCCACATCCAGCCTGTGCCTTCGCGACACGGCGTACATTGGCCACAAGATTCGTGCATGTAAAAGTGCGACAAACGTGCAATCGCCTCGATCATGTCTTTGGACTTGTCGATGACAATAACGCCAGCTGTTCCAAGGCCTGAACCCACAGCACGTAAGCTGTCAAAGTCCATTTTCATGGATGTACAAGTGTCTTGGTTCAAACAAGGAACCGACGAACCACCTGGAATAATCGCTTGAAGGTTTTCCCAACCGCCAACAACACCACCAGCGTGCTTTTCGATCAACTCTTTTAGCGGAATGCCCATTTCTTCTTCAACGTTACACGGTGTGTTCACGTTGCCGGAAATGCAGAACAATTTAGTGCCACGGTTGTTTTCCGGACCAAGGTTGGTCCACCAGTCAACACCGCGACGCAAAATCTCTGGCACAACTGCCACAGTTTCCACGTTGTTTACAGTCGTCGGACAACCATAAAGACCACAAGCTGCCGGAAACGGTGGTTTTAGGCGCGGTTGGCCTTTTTTACCTTCCAAACTTTCAAGTAAAGCTGTTTCTTCACCACAAATGTAAGCACCAGCACCGCGGTGTAAGTGAATTTGGAATTTGTAACCGTGTTTTGTATTGTCACCAAGCAAACCAGCTTCATTGGCTTCGTCAATTGCCACCTGAATGTTGCTGGCTTCATTGTAAAATTCACCACGAATGTAAATGTAGCCAACATGTGCACCCATCGCCACGCCCGCCAACACCATGCCTTCGAGCAGGCGATGTGGGTCATGACGCAAAATATCGCGATCTTTACATGTGCCAGGCTCTGATTCGTCAGCGTTCACAACGACATAATGCGGGCGACCATCGTTTTCCTTGGGCATAAAAGACCATTTCAAACCTG